>CAKZMN010000196.1 GCA_937128575.1 uncultured Alphaproteobacteria bacterium
TGATTTTATCTGGAACGCGCATACTGCGGGCAAAAAATTCGAAACACCAGAGGCGCGCGCAGGCGTGATTAAAGCTTTAGAAAATGAAGTGCACGCTATCGCCGATCCCGATGTGCAGCGCCACTATAAAGCGATTTTGAGGGAGAAGGTCTCCGAAACCTTTTTTGCACGCCGCCAAACATTTGGCGCGCGTGGTAAAAACAAGCCCAGCGCGCTTAAGGTTCGCCGCCCTGTGTTCAATCAATTGGCGCTTTATCCGAAGATATTCCTATCTGCTTTGATCAATCATCCCCGCATTTACGAATCGATGGAAGAGGTCGTGGGGCAGATGGCGCTTAGAAGCAAAGTTTTGGATAATGTGCGCCAAGAAATTGTTAAATTACTGATAGAAAACCCAGACCTTGACAGTGCAGCCTTGAAGGACCATCTCATTGCAGCAGGCTTCGAACAAGAAATAGGTGACATATTGAGCGAATCTGTTTATGTTCACGCAGCTTTCTGTGCGCCGAGCTTTGATTCGGGGTTAGTGGAAGGGCGGCTTCAAGAGTGGTTGAATGAAGTCGGAGAAAGAGACTGGACAGAAATAACAGAGGGCTGGAAAGAAGCCCTATACAACTCTAGCGAGGATGATGAAGCCAAGTTAAGAGAGATGATACAGGCAAAAGTATCGGATAGCTCTTAAATATATGTGCAACGAAATCATCTAAACGCTTTGAATATCATGTGATTTAGGATTTAATTCAAAATCGAGTTTAAATTAATAGCTTCGAAGGTATTGGGAATTTGGCCGTGAGTAAAAAACAAAAAAGTGAAACTCAAGATACGCAAGAAACAGAAGGCAAAGCAGGTTCATTAGAAGCTGTCGTTAAAAAGCTTGTCAAAAAGGGTAAGGATAAAGGCTTCCTGACCTATGACGAGATTAATAAAGCCATACCTGCTGAAAGCTTCTCCTCTGAGCAAATTGAAGATGCCATGGCAACATTTTCAGATGTTGGTGTTCAGCTTGTCGAAAAAGAAGAAGACGCGGCTGAGGAAGACGACAAAGAGAAAAAAGGCGATTACGAAGCTGGCGGTAACATCGCGGACGATGATACAGGCCGTACCGACGATCCTGTGCGTATGTATTTGCGCGAAATGGGCGCCGTTGAGCTATTATCTCGCGAAGGCGAAATCGCGATTGCTAAGCGTATTGAGGCTGGCCGTGAACTGATGATCGGCGGCATCTGCGAAAGTCCGCTTGCTATCGAATCAATTATTGCATGGTACGAAGCGCTACAAAGCGGTGATATCTTGCTGCGCGAGGTTATTGACCTTGATGCAACCTATACCGGCGTTCCCGAAGATAACAGCGTTCCTAAAGAGGAAACTGAGGAGGAAGAAGAAGCCGAGGAAGAAACAGACGAAGCTGAAGATTCTAAAGACGACGAAGAAGAGGAAGAGGAGGACACATCTCTTTCTCTGTCCGCAATGGAAGAAGAGCTTTCGCCGCAGGTTTATGAAATTTTTGGCAAGATCAAAAAGACATACAAAAAAATGCAAAAGGTTCAGCAGGAACGCCTAGGAGCCTTGCAAAAGGGTGATGAAGCGCCGCCCGCTGCTACTAAGAAATATCTGAAGCTTAAAGACGATATGGTTGAGCTGATGAATGAGGTGCGCTTGAACAACCGCCGCATCGAACAGTTGATTGACCGTCTATATGGTATGAACCGCGCGCTGGTTAGCATCGAAGGCAAAATCATGCGCATGGCGGTTGACTGTAAGGTTAAGCGCGAAGACTTCCTTGAAAATTACTATGGCTCAGAACTAGACCCTAAATGGCTTGATACTGTTCAAAAGCTTAAGGGCAAGGGCTGGTCTAAGTTTGTTGAAAAGCACGGCGAAGATGTACAAACCATGCGCGCCGATATTGCTGTGATCTCTGACGAAGCTATGTTGCCAATCAAAGAATGGCGCCGCATCGTATCCACCGTTCAAAAGGGTGAAAAAGAAGCCGGTAGAGCCAAGAAAGAAATGGTAGAAGCCAACCTTCGTCTTGTGATTTCAATCGCGAAAAAATACACGAACCGTGGCCTGCAATTCCTTGATTTAATTCAGGAAGGTAACATTGGCCTAATGAAGGCGGTTGATAAGTTTGAATATCGTCGCGGTTATAAATTCTCAACATACGCCACATGGTGGATCAGACAGGCGATCACGCGCTCTATCGCGGATCAGGCTAGAACAATTCGTATTCCCGTGCATATGATTGAAACAATCAACAAATTGGTACGCACAAGCCGCCAGATGATGCACGAAATTGGCCGCGAACCAACACCAGAAGAACTATCCGCGCGTTTGCATATGCCTTTAGATAAAGTGCGTAAGGTGTTGAAAATCGCTAAAGAACCCGTTTCTCTGGAAACGCCAATTGGCGATGAAGAAGATTCAAGTCTTGGTGATTTCATTGAAGATAAAAATGCAATTGCGCCGATTGATTCTGCAATTCATTCAAACCTGCGTGAGACAACAACGCGTGTTTTGGCATCGCTAACTCCACGTGAGGAGCGCGTATTACGTATGCGTTTCGGTATTGATATGAACACCGACCACACACTCGAGGAAGTCGGGCAGCAATTCAACGTAACGCGTGAGCGTATTCGTCAGATCGAAGCCAAAGCTCTGCGCAAGCTAAAGCACCCAAGCCGCAGCCGTAAACTCCGCAGTTTCCTAGACACTTAAGCTATAATTTTACGCGCGCCTAAATATTGAGGCGTACTTAAATTTGACCAAACAAGCGTGTTATGTTAAAAAGGCGCACCGTTAACATAATGTAAGGCTCGTGTCGTGCACAAAACCAGTAATGTCCTCATTGCAAAATCACTTTTTCGTGATTCTAGCACTATTAAAAACTCACCAAGCGTGCAGCGCTTCTTGATGAACCAGTCGCTTCACAAATACCCGGCATTTACGCCCGAGGAAGAGCGCGAACAATTCACTTTATTGAAAAAGGCCAAGAAAGCCGGCGATTGGCAGGCTGCGCATGACATTAAACTTAAGATTTTTCACCATAACCAAAGGCTGATAGTCAGAATGGCTGGGCAAATGGGAACCAACAAGGTTGTTGGTCTAGATGATTTTGTTCAAGATGGTCTTGTTAATCTTTGGAAGATGATTGATAAGCACAACCCGAACAGAGGAAAGCTCTCTTCTTTTATTGCTCGGCGCGTGTCCGGCTCAATGCACACATTATTTAACGATAATGCCTATACTATTCGCCCTTCCTTAGCCGCAAAAGCGAGCGGGGAAATTAAAAGCCAGATTGATGCTTATGTCGCCGAAAATTCCTATTTCCCTAGTGTAAATGACATATCTGAGATTTGTGATATTCCCAAAGGGCAAGCGGAGCAAATATATCTCGGTATGCTTGCGCGCAAAACGGGCTCAATTAGCAAGCCACTGAATGGCAGTGAAAACCTAACGCTAGAGAGCAGCTATAAAAGCGTCGCATTTCCTTCACCGGATGAGAGCACTCAACATGACGAAACAAGCGATGCCGTAAACGCATTGTTGGGTCGCTTGGATGAACGCAGTCAAAGAGTGATCACAATGCATTTTGGTCTTGATGGTGATTTTCCAAAAGAATTAGAGCAGATTGCTGATGTTTTGGGGATGACTCGTGAACGTGCCCGCCAAATCAAAGTAGGCGCGTTGAAAAAGCTAAAAGAAATAACGCCTGCTCACATTCTAGAACCCGCATTGTAAAAGCCCAAATAGACTTTTTATCGCCTTGATACTTCAGCTTTATCTGGTATAAGTTTGAAGTTGAGGGCCAGTAGCTCAGCTGGTTAGAGCAGTCCGCTCATAACGGATTGGTCGATGGTTCAAGTCCGTCCTGGCCCACCATTTCTTTACACCCCAAGGGGCTGGCTAAATTCATGGATATTATTCTAATCATTAGCGGTCTTGTGCTTCTCTTCTTTGGTGGAGAGGGTCTGGTGCGCGGCAGCGTTGGTATAGCCGAGCGCATGGGCATTTCAACCTTGTTGGTGAGCTTGGTGGTTATTGGTTTTGGAACATCAATGCCCGAGCTTTTGGTTTGTGTGCAAGCCGCCCTCAGTGGTCATTCAGATCTCGCGCTGGGCAATGTGGTGGGCAGTAACATCGCCAATACATTCTTAATTTTAGGCGTCGGCGCCGTGCTGGCGCCAATGGTGTGTAGCAAAGACGTTATCTTACGAGACTCCGTTGCCGTTATTGTAGCCAGTGCAATGCTTGCCGCACTCACATTCTTCGAAGTCATAGATTGGCGCGCTGGTATCATTATGCTGCTTGCCTTATGTGCTTATCTTTATACAGCCTATCGCTTGGAAAAAAGTGCAACGGCTAAAGAGCGCTCAGAAAACGCAGAGATCAAAAAAGATGTTGCTGACGATATGTCAGAGCCACAAGATAGTTTTACTAAAGCAATCATACTCGTAATTATCGGCTTAATCGCTTTGGTGGCTGGCGCTAATTTTTTAGTGAGTGGCGCGTCATCAATCGCGCGCAGTTTCGGCATTTCTGAGGCCGTTATCGGCCTTAGTCTAGTCGCGCTAGGCACGTCTCTGCCAGAGCTTGCGACAGCCGTAATCGCCTCTATTAAGGGGCAGAGCGATGTGATTATCGGTAATGTTTTAGGAAGCAATCTCTTTAATATTCTAAGCATTCTCGGTACGACAGCCTTAATTGCGCCGCTAAGCATGGGCGGCCGAATTGCAGAGTTTGACGTGTGGATTATGCTAGGCAGTGCGGTCATGCTCTATCCCGTTATTCGTATTGGTCGCAATATTAATCGCTTAGAAGGCGCCGCGTTCCTAACAATTTACGCTGGTTATATCGCATTTATGTATGTGTCTTAATTAAAAGCTAGCGCCCTGATGGTTCATCCAATCAGGTAGCTCGCCGGGCGCATAATCACCCTTTTTCGCCAGCACCATGGAATACATCATTAAAAATGTATTGGGGTTATTCTGCTCATAAATATGCCAATTATTGAGATTAAGCGCGTTCGGATCATCGGGAAAACTGTTGCAGTAATGACGATGTAGGGCTGGGCTATCTAGGCCGAATAATAATAACTCTAAATCTAGCTCTTCAATTAAAGATTTAAGTTGAAGGCATGTGAAGCGGTGCTCTTGAACGTTAAAAAACGTGTCGCGCGTCTCTGAGGTGGAGAGCATACCGGGCAGGGGCATTACCGTTTTCAAAAACGGATCATCCGGCGTGTTGATCATGTAATGGCGAAAGCGCCTAATTCCCTCTGGTGTGGCTTCATAGTTATTTTCTTCAACCCAATTCTGCACCAAAACAATATCTTTGCGTGCAATCTCGCTATATAGCGCAATGCGCATCGCGCCGCCGGGTTTTAATATATCGCGCAGCGCCCGAAGGCCGTCCTTGGGGGAATCCATATGATGTAAAACACCGCCGCAGGCAATCAGATCAAATTTCTGATCCAGCTTTTCAACCTTTAGCAAATCACCCTGTTTAAATGTAATGTTTTCAAAGCCCATCTCTGCGGTTTTACGCTTGGCGTATGAGAGGCTAGAAAAGCTCAAATCAATCGCCATAATTTCAGAGCGCGGAAAATTAATGCTCATCGTCGCGCTTTGCTGTCCCGTGCCGCAGCCAGCTACAAGAATATTCACGCCTTCGCTTGCTTTGGCCTTTTCTTCACTAACGCCTGTACCGCTAATGCTGATCCATCTGGGGTAGGGGCTCTCTTCATATTGCTGCTTCACGGCCTTGGACACTGCGTCATCAATATCTGTGAAGCTAGGGATATCAGACTTCAGCGCTTGTTCGGCTAGTGGTTCATCAATCTGAACGCGCGCAAGCTCGGCTAGATTAGAATCGTTCGTGCCTTTCAGTACCTCGCTTATAGCCAGCGCATTTTCATGTTCATATAGCGCGCCGTAGCAAGCCAGCAGGATATAATCCTCTGGCGTTTTGGCTGCGGTCTTTAATTTGTCCAGTAATTGCGTTTCTTCGGGCGTAACATAAATCATATATTCATTGTAAAAACACTGCGTCGCTAGGGCGCAGAGGAACGGGCGCAGCGCTTGTTTTTGCGCATCATCGCTGTGCTCTAAAATATACCGGCGCACATAACCCAATGTACGCTCTATAGCAAAGTCATGAATAATGCAGCGTTTAAGCCCAATGCCAAAAAACTCATTGTTCAAAATATGCTCTAGGCCAACTAAAGGTTCATTTGCTGAAAAAGATTCGTAAGCGCGCGCCAGAACAAGCCTATTCCATGGTCTCATTTTCGGGTCTAGTTGGATAAGTGAATGCCAAGAAGAAAATAGCATGCGGTGGCGTAGCGTTTTATCTTCCAAAATAATACCCAGTGCATCCCTTATGTTCTCCTCAAAGATCTGTAGCGTTGTGCCCCCCATGCTCTGGGTAAAGGAGATTTTTATGGGCTTGCTCGTTGGATCCAGCAGCAAGCTGTTGGCTAAAAACCTTTGAGAGCGCAAGTAATCGCCCGTTTGATATAAAATGCGCCCGAGGTCAGCCAGAATTTCTGGGTCATTGGGTTTCAGACGGTTGGCTTTGGTCAGATAGTTGCTCGCTTGTCCAAAACGCCCTGTCTGCATCAGTGATTTAGATAGAAGCAATATGCACGGCAAATCATCTCGGTCATGTTCTAAATACTGGTGGCATAGTTCAATGACCTCCTCAGGCTTGTTTTCATCGAACTTTATGCGCGCAGTTTGATAGGCATTATCTATTTTTTTACTGGCTTCTGACATGGCTTTATCCGTTTAAATAGTACTTCGTAATTATAAGCAGAGCGCGCGCGGGAAGTCCTGTTATTTCTAATTTTTTTTGATTGCTTGCTTAAGGGCATAAAATTTTTGACATTTGTCTGTAAATCGTTATATTACGGCCATTCCCAAGAAAGAGCAGGCATTGGGTCTGTCGTTGAAGGGCATAGCCGTTCAAACCTATTTCGGTCTATTGGGACAATTTAGTTCGTTAAAACATAACGACAAAAAAGGAGAAAGCCATGAGTGGTAAGCGTATACAAGCTAAACACAAAATTGATCGCCGCGTAGGCGGTAACCTATGGGGACGCGTAAAGTCACCATTTAACAAACGCCAAACAGTACCAGGCATGCACGGTGCAGGCCGTCGCAGCAAGCCAACCGATTATGGTACACAGCTAATGGCCAAGCAGAAGCTTAAAGGCTATTACGGTAATGTTGGTGAAAAACAATTCCGCAGCTACTTCAAAGAAGCCGTTCGTTTGCGCGGAGACACTGGTCAAAACCTGATCGGTCTTTTGGAGCGTCGTTTGGACGCCGTTATCTTCCGCGCCAACTTTGTTCCTACTGTTTTCGCCGCACGTCAGTTTGTTAATCACAAGCACGTGACAGTAAACGGCAAGATCGTGAATATCCCATCTTATCAAGTTAAAGAAGGCGACGTTATCGAAGTGAAGAAGTCTTCATGGGAATTGCCTATGGTTCTTCAAGCCGTTGTAAATCAAGAACGCGAAGTTCCTGAATATATCGATGTTGATCACAAGAAAATGAAGGCTACATTCCTTCGCATCCCAGCACTAGAAGATGTGCCATATGCGGTTGTAATGGAACCACACCTTGTTGTGGAATTCTATTCACGTTAATCGTGAACATCATAAAGTTTCGAAAGAGCCGTCCGCAAATTGGGCGGCTTTTTTATTGCCCGAAATTAATCTTGAGTTTTATTACCGATCAGCGCGGAAATAATCCCGTGGAATGTGCGGGCTTCTTGGTCGGTAATCTCTGCGCGTAATAGCATGTTACGAATATTGCGCAATATTGCGGGTTTTAAATTATCATCACGGAAAAAACGCGCCTTATCCAATTCCCCCTCAAGCCTTAGAAAAAGCTCTTCCATTTTTTCATGCGTGACGGGATCGGCGTCACCAGTTTTAATCTCAATCTTTGACTCTTTAATCGCGCTGCTGTGCCATGCATAGGCGATAAGCAAAACACATTGCCCCAGATTTAGAGATGAGAAGTCCGGCGCGGTCGGCACATGGATCAGGGCGTGACAATGCGATAGATCGTTATTCTCCAGTCCCGTGCGCTCTGGCCCAAAAACAAATCCGATCTTTTGTCCTTGTGCATGACGCTCCCGCGCATCTTTCATGGCGGCGTGAACATCCATAACGGGTTTCACCATGTCGCGCGTTCTGGCTGTGGTCGCATAAACATAATGGCAATCAGAAAGCGCCTCAGGCAGGGCATCAAAAACAGGCGTTTCAGACATAACATCAAATGCGCCCGCACCATTATCAATGGCGGCCTGATTCGGCCATCCATCCCGCGGCGCAACTAGGCGCAGGTCTTGAAGCTCAAAATTGAGCATTCCACGTGCAGACGCACCAATATTTTCACCCATTTGTGGGCACGATAGGATAATAGCGGGAGAGTTTTTAGACATGTTTTTTCTTAAACTTGTTTTGTTTAATACACACTAAGGTATTGTTTATAATTAATTTTTATCAGTTTTTGGACAAAGGCATCATATGTTTGCTATAAATACACACCCATTAACATAAAAGCAAACGAGAACAGACCATGGCACTTGCCTTAAACATAAAAGAATTACTCAAAAGCGCGGAGCAGCCCTTTAACGTGATTGAAGAATTCTCTGCGCTAAGCCCAAAGCGTAAGGTTTTGCTATGCGATCACTTATTTGTTCATGGACGTAGTTCTTTTGAAAATACAGTCCGTCTTTTATGGCCAGAAGCCAGCGCTCATGATTTAAAACGCTTGGCTGGATTCTTAAGCGCCCTAAAGAAAAAGGCTCACTAAGCTGCCTTTTTCTGTCCCATGCGCTCCAGCGCCTTTTCAGGGCCAATCAAAACCAACAAATTCGCAAGCTCCGGCCCATGTTCCATACCCGTTAGGGCTTGACGCAAAGGCATGAAAAGCTGCTTACCCTTGCGGCCTGTCTGTTCTTTTACTTCATTAACCCAGCTGTTCCATGTTGTCTCGTCCCACGGCGCGGCGGGCAAAAGTGTTGCGGCCTGCGCAATGAAATCAGCATCATCAATAACCGGCTGAACGGGGCCATTGGCCACATGCCACCAATCTTTAATGTCTGATATTTTCTCAAGGTTTGGACGCACCGCGTTCCAAAATGCTTCATCAACATCACTTGCGCCGATTTCGGACAATCTATCCTTGGCATTTGCGTATGTTGTCTCGTGCAGTATCTTGGCATTTAACCTGAATAGCTCCGCCTGATCAAACTTGGGCGTACCGCGTGAAAATTTACCAAAATCAAAGCTAGAGATAATCGGATCAATATTGCCAAAGGCTTCTATGGGATCAGATGTTCCAAGGCGGCCAAGTAAACTAATGATACTCATGGGCTCCAGACCTTCATCCTCGCGCAAATCTTTCATGCTAAGAGAACCAAGGCGCTTTGATAGCTTGCCGCCCTCCGCATCAGAAATGAGAGACATATGTACAAATTCCGGCGGCTTTGCGCTCATCGCCTCAAACATTTGCACGTGTGTTGCGGTGTTCGATACGTGATCTTCGCCGCGAATGACGTGCGTAATGCCAAAATCAATATCATCAATCACGGAACATAAATGATAAAGCGGGCTGCCATCTTCGCGTAAAACAACCGGATCAGATAAATCCGCACCGTTAAATGCAACAGCCGC
>CAKZMN010000197.1 GCA_937128575.1 uncultured Alphaproteobacteria bacterium
AGCCAAAAAGGCCCCTAAGAAAACAGAAGCTAAAAAATAAGCTCCTGCTTCACACTTACGAATACACAAAACCCGGCTGATTTGGCCGGGTTTTTTTATTATTGTTATCGTTATTTAGTTTAGCCCTATGGCTCAAAGCCCTTAACAATCTCCGGCACAGCCTCACCATGATCTTGCATATCTTGGCCAATTTCACCTAAACGCTCATTCATTGCCGCTTCTGTATATTTGATCTGCGCCGATTTTGTTACGGCAGCATCAATACTTTCAGCTACACCAGCGCCCTCCCCATACAAATCATTCACATGAGAATTCAACATGTCTTCAACATGATTTAAATCCCCCATCCTTGAAGGCTCAATCATATGGTTAAAGCCAATTTTATTGAGCTCATTCACTGCCCCTTCAAGCACTCTAATCCTTTCGCCCTCAAGCTCTTCATATTCAGCTTTATACGCCTCTAGTGTACGAGGGGGATTGTCGCCATATTCTTTTTGATATTCTTCTTCATTATATGTTTCGATATCGTCTTCTTCACCCAGACCTACAACTGACGCGGCAGCGCCCCAACGGCTAAATTCATGGACAACATATTGTTTTTGACCATCAACATTCCTCACATCCACCAAAATAGGTTCTGTCTTCGGATGATTTACTTCCGCTTCTTGGTTGAATGTTTGTGTTAATGCAGTTGCCATCGGATTACCCTCTATTGCCATCGTTTGTCTTTGTTTACACACCTTATTTGTTGAATTGACAGGTAGACTTGTATTCGTCTTTAATGCCAACTCTGTACAAATGATATGCTGCAAAGCTTAACAACCTATTAAAAAGCCTTATAAAATGACTAAAGCGCTGACATTATTCGAGAAAATTTGGAACGAGCACATTGTTCATAGGCAGGATGATGGTACGTGCCTGATCTATATTGACCGGCATTTGGTGCATGAGGTGACATCGCCGCAGGCTTTTGAAGGGTTGCGCCTTGCTGGGCGCGGCGTGCGGCGCGTTGATGCGACGCTGGCGGTAGCTGATCATAATGTTCCGACCTCCGACCGATCTGAGGGTATTAAAGAAGAAGAAAGCCGCATTCAGGTAGAGACCTTGCGCAATAACTGCGCCGAGTTTGGTGTGCAGCTGTTTGATTTAGACGATAAGCGCCAAGGCATTGTGCATATTATCGGCCCCGAGCAAGGTTTTACGCAGCCCGGCATGACCATTGTATGCGGCGACAGCCACACCAGCACGCATGGCGCATTTGGCGCACTAGCGTTTGGCATTGGCACGTCTGAGGTTGAGCACGTGTTGGCCACGCAGACCTTAATTCAAAAGCCTGCAAAGAATATGCGTATCACTGTTAATGGCGCCCTGCCCGATGGTGTGACGGCGAAAGACATGGTTTTGCACATTATTGGTGAAATTGGCACCGCGGGCGGCAATGGCTACGTTATTGAGTATGCCGGTGAGGCTTTTAGTTCTCTTTCTATGGAGGGGCGCATGACGGTGTGCAACATGTCGATTGAGGGCGGCGCGCGCGCAGGCCTTATTGCACCGGACGCAACCACAGCGGCCTATATAAAGGGCCGCCCAATGGCGCCGAAAGGTGATGATTGGGACAAGGCCGTTGCTTATTGGAAGACATTATATTCTGACGAGGGCGCGACGTACGATAAAGAGGTGGTCATTGACGCCGCCGATATCGCACCCACCATCACATGGGGCACAACGCCGGAAGATGTTTTGCCGATTACGGGCGTGGTTCCCTCCCCGTCTGATTTTGATGATGAGAATAAGAAATCATCCGTGGAGCGCATGCTTGAATATATGGATTTAAAACCCGGCACGCCCCTGACCGATATTGCCGTTGATAAAATCTTTATTGGGTCATGCACAAATGCCCGCATTGAAGATTTGCGCGAGGTTGCAAAGATTGCCAGCGGCAATAAGGTCGCCGAAAATGTATATGCGATGATTGTGCCGGGCTCAGGTTTGGTTAAGGAAATGGCAGAGTTAGAAGGGCTAGATCAAATCTTTATCGAATCCGGCTTTGATTGGCGGGAGCCCGGATGCTCCATGTGTTTGGCGATGAACGCAGACAAGCTGGAGCCCGGAGAGCGCTGCGCCTCCACATCTAATCGTAACTTTGAAGGGCGCCAGGGGCGCGGTGGACGCACGCACCTTATGAGCCCCGCCATGGCCGCCGCCGCTGCAATCACCGGCAAATTGACCGACGTTCGGGAGATGAACTAATGGAAAAATTCACCACACTCAGCGGCATTGCCGCACCTTTGCCATTGGTCAATATCGACACCGATATGATCATCCCCAAGCAGTTCTTGAAAACGATCAAACGGTCGGGCCTTGGCGTGAACCTGTTTGACGAGATGCGCTATGACCGCGACGGCAACGAAGTA
>CAKZMN010000198.1 GCA_937128575.1 uncultured Alphaproteobacteria bacterium
AAGCGCAGAAGGCCTGTTCAGCGTAACCAGCCCTAAAGAGCCGCGCTGCTCCACAATGACATGGTCTTCATGCGCACCATATGCGGGATTATCTTGATTCATGTTGATTTCAAACCACCTTCTACTTTAAGTATACGCAGTATAAATTAAGATATAACGAAGCAGCGCCACCAAAGCGATAAAGCAATGACGAACAAAAACAATAAAACCCGCACCGAAACAGAGCAAGCACTTCTTAAGCAGCAAACAGCCACAGGCCGCTATCCGGCCGTGCGCCCAAGACGCCTGCGCAGCGCGGGCTGGATGCGCGATTTGGTCGCCAAACACGAAGTAACAAGAAACGATGTGATCTGGCCGCTATTCATCAATGAGGGCAGCAATAACCGCGAGGCTATCCCCTCCATGCCCGGCGTAGAGCGATTATCTGTTGATATCATTATAGAAGAGCTAAAACCCGCCATTGATCTCGGCCTGAAAGCCATCGCCCTATTCCCCGTTGTCCCAGAAGAAAAAAAGACCATGGATGGCGCAGAAGCGCTCAATCAAGATAATCTAATGTGCCGCGCCATTGCCGCCATTAAAAATGCGCACCCCGACTTAGGGATCATCACCGATGTTGCCCTCGACCCCTACACCACGCATGGCCATGATGGCTTGGTTGAAAACGGCAGGGTATTAAACGACGCCACAATCGAGGTTCTTGCCCAACAATCCCTAACGCAGGCCTGCGCCGGCGCCGACATCATCGCCCCGTCCGACATGATGGATGGCCGCATCGGTAAAATTCGCGCAGCGCTAGAAACAAATGGCTTTGAAGATATCGCCATCATGTCCTACGCCGCCAAATACGCCTCATGCTTCTATGAACCCTTCCGCGATGCGGTAAACTCCGGTGACTTCCTAAAAGGTGATAAGAAAACCTATCAAATGGATCCCGCCAATTCCGACGAGGCCATTCGCGAAGTCGCCCTAGATTTAGAAGAAGGCGCAGACATGATCATGATCAAACCCGGCCTGCCCTATCTCGATATCGTGCGCCGCGTCAGCGAAACCTTCACCGCCCCCATATTCGCCTATCACGTCAGCGGCGAATTCGCGATGCTAAAGGCCGGACAGGCCAATGGCTGGATCGATTACGAACGCGCGCTCATGGAAACGCTTCTGTCATTTAAACGCGCAGGCGCGACGGGCATTTTTACCTATGGCGCACTGGACTGCCTAAAACTTCTTGATAAGCGTACAAAAAAGTAAAGCTAACGCTTGATATAAAATCTAAAAACCATCAAACTTGATAGATAGAATTCTTTATGTGGGAACAGCGTTTTTTCTCCCGCCAACCAATGAAGTTTTGCGCCTAAAGAAAGGACCTCTTCTCGCCCATGAAACTCCTCGGTATTGCTATGGTTTTTGTTTGCACCTATGGCGGTCTTTTGATCGCGATGGGTTTCGATGTCCCCAAATTCATGCACCTCATGAATGGCATTCTGGCAGCCCTGCCCGGTGAATTTGTTATTATTATGGGCTGTGCCTTTTGTGCCTTCATTATCGGTAACTCAATGGATACCGTTAAATATACCGCCAAATATTTGGGCGCACTAACCAAACCTGCCGCTTATTCAAAAGAAGACTATGTTGAACTATTCAGCATGCTCTACACCGTATTCAAATTGGCGCGCACAAAAGGTTGGCTCGCGCTAGAGCCGCACATTGAAAACCCACATGAAAGCGACCTATTCGCACAATTCCCGACCTTCCAACACAATCATCACGCTATCGTGTTTTTCTGTGACTATTTGCGCATCATCTCGCTCGGCAATGACAGCCCGTTTGAAATTGAAGGGCTGCTCGATATGGAACTAGAAACCATTGAAAACCACGAAGGCCACCCCGGTCACGCCGTACAGCATATGGCCGATGGTATTCCCGCCCTTGGTATTGTGGCTGCGGTTTTGGGCGTTATTAAAACCATGTCCTCCATTAATGAACCGCCCGAAATTTTGGGTAAAATGATTGGTGGCGCGCTTGTTGGGACGTTCCTTGGGGTTTGGTCGTTGAACTTGATCCCCATACTGTTTGTCGTCCTGATTGTGGGTACCGCCCATCCCGATCCAGCCTCATTGACCCCGATGGATTTCATGGGGATACTTATTCAACTATTCTCGACAGTTGTAATAGCTACATGAATGAGCCATCTGGCTGTGACCTTTCAGCGTGGCGAGGCCATGGTCTGGCCCGTTGATTGGGGGCGCTCCTTCTGGCGGGTCTTTGTTCGCTTTCTTCTGCTTTTTCTGTGCATGATCGCAATGGTGCTCGTCATTGTAATCCCGTTAGTTGTGATATCGTTGGTTGGCGGAGAAGGTGCTGAACTCGGAGGGATCGGAATAGGCGTCGGTCTTTACGTGGCGGTCGTCTATGGCATTTTTTTGGGATTGGTCGTCAGGCTGAACGTCATGATTCCGGGCGCAGCCATGGGCGAGTCGGCCAGCTTTTCACATTCTTTCAAAATGACCAAGGGACACACATGGCGGATGATTGGATCATATGCCATGCTTTTTGTCCCGGTGCTGTTATTTATGGGCATCATACCGGTGGTGCTGATGTTGTTACCCAACAGCTCATTGATAATAGTGCTGGTGATTCCCGTTGTGCTGGTCGGCAGTGTGTTTTTCTGGATCATGATGCCGGTGACCAACGCCACTTGGTACGAAAAACTCCGATTGCGGCAGGAGGCGATGCAGTTCGTCCCGGCAGCGGGTTTGACTTCGCCCACCGAGTAGCAGTCCAAGTTATTCCGTCTTTTCAGAGGTCGT
>CAKZMN010000199.1 GCA_937128575.1 uncultured Alphaproteobacteria bacterium
GATGCCATTTTACAGGATAAAGAAATTCAGAAAAATGTGATGCTGCATATTGGCTGTGCGGGCGACCCGATTGGTGCGACCAAGCTGTCTGATATTTGCAATGATATTGGTCTGCCGCTGGACGTGCTTAGTGGCCCGGTAACCGACAATGAAGTTGGCAAGGGCATCATTAAGGAACATACAAACGCGCTTGTTTATAATGCATTCAACCCGACTAACAATGAATGGTTGGATCTGGTTATTGCTAGATGGGCGGTGTAGCGATGAGCAAGACCATCAAGGCATCAATCATTGGCATTACGGGCTATACAGGGCTTGAAACCCTGCGTCTATTGCTTGCACATCCGAATGTGGAGATTGCGCATTTGACATCTCGGCAGCATGAAAATGCATCCATTGGTGAGGTGTTTCCGCATTTATCGCATTTAGATTTAACCGTGACCAATACCGATCATAAAACTGTGGGCGCGGATAGTGATGTGGTGTTTTTGGGTCTGCCCCATAAAACGGCGCAGGACGTTGTGGCGGACTTGCATGGCAGCGTGAAGGTGATTGATTTATCTGCGGATTACCGCCTTGATGATGTTGAAACATACGAGAAATATTACACCAGCCATAATCACCCAGAATTATTGAGCGAGGTTGTTTATGGCCTGCCGGAAGTTGTCGGCGCGGATGCGATTAAAAACGCCAGCACTGTGGCCAACCCTGGCTGCTTTGCGCTTTTGGGGCAGATGATGTTGTTTCCGTTCAAGGGCATGATTGAGCGCGCGGATATTTTTGCGATTACGGGCTCTAGTGGATCCGGGAAGTCAGCCAGTGATGGCACGCATCACCCGGTTAGAAACCACAACATCAAAAGCTATAACATTAATGCGCATCGCCACATTCCTGAAATTACGCGAGCCGCTGGCATCAAGGAAGATCAACTCAATTTCGTGCCGACCTCCGGCCCATTTGCGCGCGGCATTTTCGCAAATGCTTTTGTTAAGCTTCAGGCGGATATAAACCCGCTGGACTTAGCGGAGCAGGCCTATGGCGAGCAAGAGTTTGTGCGCCTCACTGACAATGTCGCGCTGGCGAATATTGTGGGTTCCAACTATATCGACCTTAGTTACGCGCGCGGCGAAGATGGCGTAATTATTGTGCAGGGCGCGATTGATAATTTGGTAAAGGGCGCATCGGGCGCGGCGGTGCAAAATATGAATTTGATGTTCGGACTAGATGAGCCCACGGGTTTAGACACCCTTGCGCCCATATATCCATAGGAAAAGAGACATGAAAAAGAATAAGAAAATACCGAAGTTTTTTATCAATGCTTTTTACGAGAGCAAGTTTAAAGACAGCCTGTTCATCGTAAAGGCCAGCGGCAAGGTGATTGAAAACGATAAGGCGCGCGAAAATCTAATGGAGAATATTCGCGAACTGACGCTGCATGGCATTAAAGTTTTGCTGGTCTATGGCGCAGGAAAAGCCATTGACGAAGTTGCTGATGCACGTGGATTAGAGATTAAAAAACATAATGGACGCCGCATCACCACCAAGGATGATTTATCCGTGATGAAGGATGTTATTGGCGGTGATTTATCACTTAAGATTTATGAGAGCATGGCGAAGAGCGATCTTGAAGGCTTGTCCTTTAATGCCGTGCCTGCGGATTGGATGAATGTATCCCTGCGCACGAAGAAGCCCGTTGATTTTGGGTATGTTGGTGATATTGATACGGCCCATAGCCGCCCTGTTAAGCGTTTGTTCCGCACAGTTGATTTCATCGCCTGCCCTTGTTTGGTTTGGGCAGCGAAGGACAAGACATTATGCAACATTAACGCCGACACAATCGCGACCGAAATTGGTATTGCGACCAAGGCGGGTAAGCTGATTTTCTTGAGCGACGTTGATGGTGTTTTGATCAAAGAGAAAACAGCCTTCATTCTGACTGCTGAAGAAATTCCAGCGCTTATTAAAGATGGTACAATCACCGGCGGCATGCAGGTAAAAATGGATAATTGCGTGCGCGCCTTGAAGGCAGGCGTAAAGCGTATTCATTTGATTAATGGCCTGACGAAAAATGCGCTGCGTAAAGAAATATTTGAATCCGTTGGTCCCGGCACGATGTTAATTACCGAGGATGAACGCGAGAATTACATGAACGAAGTTCAGGCACAAAAAGTTTTAGAAGCACAAAAATAAGAAACCCGAGAAAGGCACACTCATGAGCATTGATGCACAAAAAATAATTGATGAAACGCAAGAGCATTTGATCAAAACCTACGCCCCGCAACCTGTTGTTATGGATCGCGGCGAAGGGGCATATGCCTATGACACAGACGGTAAAAAATATTTAGATTTTGCCTGCGGCATTGCTGTCGCCTCCCTTGGGCATGCGCATCCAAAGATGCTGAAAACTATTAATGATCAGGCCGCGAAAATGATGACCTGTCAGGCCTCTTATGCGACCAAGCCGAAGCTGGATTGTGCAAAGTTACTGACGGATAATAGCTGCTTTGATTTAGTATATTTCTCCAATAGCGGCACCGAGTCCGTTGAGGCCGCGCTGAAGCTAGCGCGCAAATGGGCCTATGACAAAAAAGGTGAAGGTCACCACGAGATTATTGCCTTCCGCAAAAGTTTTCACGGCCGCACCTATGGTAGCGCGAGCGTTACAGAAAAATGTCACAGCCAGCCCTTCTTCGCCCCTTACGTTGGCGGCGTTCAATTTGCCGAATTCAATGATATTGAATCCGTAAAGGCGCTGATCAGCAGAAAAACTGCGGCGGTTATTATTGAGCCCGTTCAGGGTGAGGGCGGATTAAGTCCGGCTGACCCACATTTCCTTAAGGCTCTGCGCGATCTTTGCGATGAACATGAAGCGGCGCTTATTTTCGATGAAGTACAGACCGGCATTGGTCGCCTTGGCACATTCATGGCGTATGAAGCCTTTGGTTGCTGCCCCGATTGTGAAGATGATGGCACGCCTAACCCCGCCAACAAGCAGATCGTTGAACCCGACATTGGCGCGTGGGCCAAGGGTATGGGCGGCGGATTCCCAGTGGGCGCAATGGTCGCCAAACGCAAATTCGGCGAAGCCATCGTCGTGGGGACGCATGGTACAACATACGGCGGAAACCCCCTTTCCACAGCAGTCGCCGCAACGGTCATCGGTGAAATACTAAAGGATGGGTTTTTAGACAATGTCCGCACCTCTAGCGCCCGTTTAATAGATGGGCTTAAGGCTCTGAAAAACAAAACAAAAGA
>CAKZMN010000200.1 GCA_937128575.1 uncultured Alphaproteobacteria bacterium
TAGCGCTTTGACCACGGCTTCGGCGTATTCGTCGGCGTCTGAGACGATGGTGGTGACGACGACTTGGCGCGGGGAAAGCCAGAGGGGAAAGCGGCCTCCGGTGTTTTCGATCAAAATGCCGATAAAATCGCTTTCATCAAAGATACGATCAATCTACCGACAGATTCCACATACTTACTTTCTCTTTTTAAGGAAATACCCAACTACAGTATTCAGGTGCCAAGTTTTGCCGCTAGAAATAAAATCATCTTCGGTTACTACGGACTAGCCACCGATTTTAAAATTGAACCTCTTACCAAATTACCAGATTCCGTCAACTATAGATTGTTAAGGGAAAAAGGAAAAGACACCCTTAATTTTTGGTTTACCCCATATGAAGTAGACTCATTAAATTTCATTGTCAAACACATTCCCACACAAAAAATTGACACATTTACGGTAAAGACGAGAAAAATTAAGGCAGATTCACTCATGAGTTATCTTCAATACTTTTTATGATTATTTTCTATAGCTTTTTTAGCAGGATTCTAGAGGCTATACAAGGCTCTAAGGGCTTTTACTGCCCGCTTGCTGATCCGGTTTTTACGCGCATCATTGCGCGGTCCAACATGCGAATAATTTCAGGGTAAACAATCTTCGCATATTGCCCTGATTTTTCGGATGCTGTGGCGGCTTCTGGGGTTTTGTAATAGTTGTACATGGCCTGAAGCTCGCCCTCAGTGTAAATCTCTGCATAGGCATCGATTGAGGCTTTTTCTAAAGCCTTATAGTTGAACACCTCTCGAATGGCGCTTTTATATACTTCACGCTTCGCTTGTGGCAGGCGCGCCGTGTATCTATCAATCGCTGATTCAATTTGGTCTTTTGCCGGACGAAGGTCCTGAATTTTACGCGACAGCTCTAGACGGCGAATAAACGCCCCATCATCCTGCGATGTATCCGGCGCGGCCTCTTGCGCATAGGCCACGGGCACTAGGCACATAAAAACAACGAATAACAAAACCGATTTAGCGATTTGCATGGGGCATTCCTTTTTCAATTAATGTTGTGACGTCAAAGCCCTAGAATGGGATTTCGTCTTCCAACTCATCAACAGCAGCGGGAGCAGCCTGCGTTTGTGGCTGGGCCTGAGAGCCGCCCATTGGCGCGCCAGAGTCAAAGCCGCCATTGCCACTATCTTGGAATGATGAACCACCACCCATGCCAGCGCCCGCACCGCCGCCGCGCGCATCAAGCATTGTTAACTCACTACGGTAGGGACGAAGAACGATTTCAGTTGAATATTTCTTCTGGCCATCTTGTTCCCATGAACGGGTTTCTACTTGGCCTTCGATGTAAACTTTTGATCCTTTTTTCAGGTAATTCTCAGCCACATTTACCAAACCCTTGTTGAAAATCACAACGCGGTGCCATTCGGTGCGCTCTTTGCGCTCTCCGGTTGCCTTGTCTTTCCAGCTCTCGCCTGTTGCGATGGATAGGTTTACGACCTTATCACCGGATTGCATTGTACGAACCTCAGGATCGCTACCTAGGTTTCCAACTAAAATTACTTTATTGACGCTTCCAGCCACGGCTTTACTCACTTTTTTCTGAATTAATGGATATGGAATCACTATAGAGCGCTGGCGCGCGAAATCAAAAGGTTAATTCACGAAACACACAAGAGATTCACAGCACATATAAAGCCCCTGTAATTTTAACGGTGTGTTTAGAAAGTATTGATAAAATATATAGGTCTAAATCATGTTTTAGGGGCAGATTTTGAAGCGTATCAAGTTAATCACAGAAATATTCGTAACCGTGCTTTGTTTGGGCATGGTTTATGCGCTCGCCATTAAACATGGCCCCGATACAGGCGGCGACATTGATCTTCAAGCTAGCTTGCAAGCCTATAATACAGCAGAGCAATCAGAGTTCTCAGAATCGGCAAGTGAGCTTGATTATATTAACGCCTACGAAGCCGCCGCAGATATTGACGAGAAAAACACCCTGCGCGCTATGGCGAAAAAAGAGGCGCAAAACATGCTGGCGACTGGCGATACGTCAAAGTATCAAAAAGAGTTAGAAAAAAACGGTATCGTTATGCGCGCCATGGGCTTTTAAACCGCTCGGAAGTACAGTTTAATATTTAACACCCAAGGAAGCCCCAGCGTAAATACCGCATTGAGGGCTTTTTTCATTTGTTTTTTATGCGTGGATGCACCATATAAACTCTCATGCTTACAGAAATTTCCATACGCGGTGCGCGCGAACATAATTTGAAAAACGTCAATGTTGATATCCCTCGCGATAAATTGATTGTTGTGACCGGACTATCGGGCTCAGGCAAATCCTCTCTCGCTTTTGATACGATCTATGCCGAGGGGCAAAGGCGCTATGTTGAATCGCTGAGCGCCTATGCCCGTCAGTTCCTTGAGCTTATGAGCAAGCCAGATGTGGACAGCATCGAAGGCCTCTCCCCAGCCATTTCCATTGAACAAAAAACGACATCAAAAAATCCGCGCTCTACGGTGGGCACGGTTACTGAGATTTACGATTACATGCGCCTGCTTTGGGCGCGCGTTGGCATTCCCTATTCCCCCGCAACGGGCAAACCCATCACCAGTCAGAGCGTTGGCGAAATTGTAGACCGCATCATGAATATGGGTGACGGCACCAAGCTATATATCCTCGCCCCGATTGTGCGCGGACGCAAAGGTGAATATCGCAAGGAATTTAGGGAGCTTCAGGCAAAAGGATTCCAGCGCGTTAAGGTTGATGGCACGCTTTATGAAATGGATGAAGTGCCGGAGCTGGATAAAAAGTTAAAGCACGATATCGAAGTGGTGGTTGACCGTTTGGTTATTCGCCACGATTTGGGCAACCGCCTTGCGGATTCTGTTGAAACCGCGCTGCGTCTTGCTGATGATTTGGTGATCGCCGAAAACGCAGAAAATGGCGAGCAGAATTTATTCTCCGCCAAATTCGCCTGCCCCGTTTCTGGTTTTACCATTCCTGAGATTGAGCCGCGCCTATTCTCCTTTAACTCTCCCCATGGGGCCTGCCCCACATGTGACGGTTTGGGCGCCAAGATGTTGATGGATGAGAATTTGGTTGTGCCAGATCAAACGAAGAGTATGGATCAAGGCGCGGTTGAGCCATGGTCAAAACATTTTGCGCCATTTTATATGCAAGCGCTGCAAGCGGTGGCCAAACATTATGGCTTTAAAACCAGTACGCCCTGGCAAGATATGAAGCGCGAACACCAAGAGGTCATCCTCTATGGATCGGGCAAGGACATTATCGCGATCACTTACGAGAGTAAGAATGACAGCAAATGGAACAGCAAGAAGCCTTTTGAAGGCGTCATCAACAATTTGAACCGCCGCCTGTTAGAAACCGAAAGCAACGCCGCACGTGAGGGGTTAGCGAAATACCAAACTAGCTCACATTGTGAGGCCTGCAACGGTCAGCGCCTGCGCCCTGAATCTTTAGCCGTAAAAATAGACAAGAAAACAATTGCTGATGTCGGCATATACAGCATCGGCGAAGCCATGACTTGGTTTGAGGGGCTGAGCAAAACCCTAAGCAAGCAGCAGGCGGAAATTGGCGAGCGCATTTTAAAAGAGATTAATGAGCGCCTCAGCTTCCTCAATAATGTCGGGCTTGATTACCTAAATTTATCGCGCTCCTCTGGTACGTTATCGGGCGGGGAAAGCCAGCGCATTCGCCTTGCCTCGCAAATTGGCTCCGGCCTTACGGGTGTTTTATATGTTTTGGATGAACCATCCATTGGCCTTCATCAACGCGATAATAACCGCCTGCTTGAAACGTTGCAGCGTTTACGTGATTTGGGCAATACGGTTCTTGTGGTGGAACATGACGAAGATGCCATTCGCATGGCTGACCATGTAATCGACATGGGCCCCGGCGCAGGTACAGAAGGCGGCGAGATTGTCGCCGAAGGTAAGTTGAAAGACATACTGAAAAGTAAAAAAAGCCTGACGGCGGACTATCTAAATGGCACAAAGGAAATCCCCATCCCAGAAACGCGCCGCAGTGCGAAGGGCAAGGGAAAGACCAAACAAACAATAGAAGTCATTGGCGCCAGTGGAAATAATTTGCAGGACGTTAGCGCCTCTATCCCGCTTGGCACATTCACCTGCGTTACCGGTGTATCTGGCTCGGGTAAATCTAGCTTTACGATTGATACCTTATATAAAGCCGCCAGCAAGACGCTGATGAAATCGCGCCAAGATCCCCTGC
>CAKZMN010000201.1 GCA_937128575.1 uncultured Alphaproteobacteria bacterium
CCGATATGTTCAGCGAAAACCCGCGCTGGGGTGTGAACCCCGGTAACATGATTGGCGCACTGACTGATCTAGTATACACCGCGCAGGTATCTTACATCGAAGCAAATTTTGGGCATGATCCACTTGGTGGGCGTGCAGAAGATTTAGAAACACCTTATGGGTTTCCTGGAACAAGTTATGAATGTGATGTTATGAACCGCGTATGGTTGGAAGCCAAATGTATGGATTTCATCAACAATCAAGACCATGACGGATTTTATACATTCGAAGAATATTCAACATCGGACGATCACCGCTTTCTTCCTCGGGCCTGTTTAGCTATTCAAGGACGTTGGGAAAACAACCTGATGGTTGCCTTAGATACAGACACAACGCCGTGGCTAGAAGATGCTATTACTCCTTATCTTGCGGAGTTAAAACATGCTGCTTGTGCTACCGCTATTCCACTAGAAACTGGTGTTACAGTGAAGGGACTGGAAAACCGCCCAGACTTCGCCGAACACGTTTGTGTTCCGCCAGGTTGTTACTATAATGGTGCGACATGCGTCGACCAATTCCCGAATCAATAATCTTGGTTTATATTTATATCTGCGACTCTAAGATCATTTTTTGAAGTTTGTTTTGGAACGCTACAGATGGTGTCTTTAGTTCCAGCATCTTGCTGATTGCCCTTAAGTTTTTATCACGATCAATTTTTAGAGCGCTTGCGTTGAAAGGCTGCATTGTTATTTTTTGGCGCACCGAATCCAGCAAACCAGGATGATCTTTTTTAATCTTGGCGCGCGTTTCTATATATTGCTCCATAGCGCATTTTTGCGCGCTCGATAGCTTTGATTTTTTATAAACCCGTCTCAAACCTGTTCACCCTATCATTATCATTGCAAAATGGGGCTTTATGCCC
This sequence comes from uncultured Alphaproteobacteria bacterium, assembly GCA_937128575.1. GTDB lineage: Bacteria > Pseudomonadota > Alphaproteobacteria > Micavibrionales > Micavibrionaceae > JAGRKE01. Next base: position 902 of record CAKZMN010000201.1, read on the forward strand.
TTATATCTACAGCTTACGGGGTTAAGCCCTAATAGAACGTTAGCAAAAGCACAGAAAATGCTGAAAATTTACAAATTCATCACAAAACGTAGTGAAAACCTGCTCTGTAAACTCCTAGAGAAGCGCGTGAGCAAGGGCAAGGAAGATGCAGCGCGTTTGAGTGAGCGCAAGGGCCTAAGTTCCTATAAGCGCCCTGATGGGCCTTTAATTTGGCTGCATGCCGCCAGCGTTGGTGAAGCGCAGTCCTCGCTATCGCTTATCCATCAAATTCTTCAATATGCGCCGCATAGCCATGTGTTGGTTACCACAGGTACAGTTACGTCGGCAGAGCTGATGAGCAAAAACTTGCCAGAGCGAGCAATTCATCAATTTTACCCCCTTGATCACCCTAAATGGGCTACTCGATTTTTAGATCACTGGCAGCCAAATTTGGTGCTCTGGATTGAATCTGAGCTATGGCCAAACATGCTAAACGGCATTAAAGAGCGAAAAACACCTAGTTTTTTAGTGAATGGGCGCCTATCCGATCGATCCTTTAAGCGTTGGAGGCTATTTAAACACTCAATCAACAGTGTTTTAAGCACATTTCAGGCGATATTGGCGCAAACAGAGCAAGATGCCATGCGTTTTCGCAAACTAGGCGCACAAAATGTACATATAACTGATAATTTGAAATATAGCGCTAAAGCTCTGCCCGTGGATGATAATCAGCTTAAAATGCTTCAGGGACACACACAGAGCCGCCCCGTCTGGCTCTACGCCAGCAGTCACGCCGGTGAAGAAACGCTCGCTTGCCGCGTTCATCAAACCTTAAAAGCGGCCCACCCCGAGTTGTTAACCATCATTGTTCCGCGCCACCC
>CAKZMN010000202.1 GCA_937128575.1 uncultured Alphaproteobacteria bacterium
TAAAGTTGAGAATTAATGATTATTGGTGCTCGACCGTGATCATTGTATATTGCGTTTGTGCCTGTTGATCTACACTAAGCTCTGCCATACCATCATCATTATATGCAATATCTTGGTGATGATCATTAATGCTGATAAACGCAGTTGTGTTGTGCTCTCCCGACAACTTAAACAGTCTATCCCCTTGGTGCGCCGCCACGCTATCGACCGCAGAAATATGAGACATAGATTGTGTACCTAACGTTGCTGTAATGCGCACAGTGCTTGCATGCGCCGTCGTCGATGAGAAACCCATCACTGCAACCAAAACCAATAAAACACTCCAATAATATGCGCTCTTCATCTTTATATTGTGACAGAGCCATATGAAGTTATTACTAATTAACCCTTTGATTTTATTACATTTTTATGGGTACGTACGTTAATACTCATGAGATTTTAACGTTAAAACTGTCCACCCCACAGTGAACGTTACGTAAATTAAAATTTACGACACAGAGCACAACCGCAGATTGAGTATTAGAATATTCAAACCGATAGCTTATTTTTGCTAAATACGGTATATTTTGGGCATGAAAAAGATAAAAAAGTTACTAGAAACGACCGAGGCAACCATTTTTATTCGTTCAAACGAGTTAAAAAAGCGCAATATTGTCGTCAATGGAACTAGAACCAGCGTTACGCTGGAGCCACAAATTTGGCTAATCTTGCACAACGTTGCCGAGGAGCATGAGTGTACTATCCATGATCTGTGTGACATGATTTACAAACATAAAGCAGACAAGTCCTCATTGGCCTCTGCCATTCGCATTTTTCTTATTTCATACCTTCACATAAAATGTAGCCAGGGTTCGTAACATGCACAAAATACTTCTGATCGAAGATAACAAAGATATTTCACAAATGCTGTGTGATTTTCTTGCGCGTGAGAATTTTGAAATCACCCTGAAGGATAATGGTGAAAAAGCAATCAAGGCGCTTCAAGAAGATGCAAACTTTGATCTGATTTTAACCGATTTACTTATGCCGCAAAGTGACGGCTTTGATGTTTTATTTTATTTGAAAGAACATGACATAAATATCCCGACAATCGTTATCTCTGGTGGCGGTGTAACGGTTAGCTCAGGCGACACATTAAAGTCCGTTGATAGCCTTGCGACCATGACCATACCCAAACCTCTTGATCTCGATTTATTGTTAAACTCAATCACTCAACTATTGGGCGATCAATAATTACAAATTAATTCTCAAATTTACGCCCGTTAGGATTTTCTTTGCTGTATGTACCCCAATCTCTAATAGAACACGTATTCATACTCTCTGATTATCCCTTCAATGCAGAGCGGGGCAGTTACGACATATCGCTTGTAATATTGTCATATATTATTGCGGCGTTTGGTGCGTTTGTAAGCTTAAGCCTTCTGGATGAGCTTTGGTTAGCGACGCGTAAAAAGCAAAAAAACTACATACATATTTCCAGCGCCCTTTGTTTGGGCGCCGGTATATGGGCCATGCATTTTGTTGGGATGCTGTCCTATGAAATGGACATGGTACACAAATATGATCTGGGCATAACTTTCATATCCATGTTAATCGCAGCCATTGTTGCTTATGGATTTATTTTTATTGTGCTGCGCCTCAAAAACAGCATTTTAACATACATAATAGGATCGATCACTCTCGGTGTGGCCATTTGTAGCATGCATTACACAGGCATGGCCGCCATGATCATGGACGCTGATATACTTTACTTACCCGAACAATTTATCGCTTCCATATTAATCTCTATTATCGCCTCGGCTGCCGCGATTGGCATTATTTTTCGTTTGAAAGAATATGAAGGAAAAAACAAGCAAAAATGGCGAATATTAGCCGCTTTAATCATAGGATCCGCCATATGCGGAATGCATTATATGGGCATGTTTGCCACGGTGTTTTTGCCATATGCAGAATGTCGTTTTGAGCCTAATCAAACGTATTATGCCTTTGCTGGTCTTGTGGCTATTGTCAGCGGCGCCATTTTCATTAGCTCAATTGCCATCAATATCGCCCAGAAATCACGCAGGGAGAATGAACATTATTCAAAGTCCTGGAATATGATACCTGTCACCATAATTATCTTGGGTTTTCTGCTTTCAACATTTAGCACATTTGCTCTTTCTAACTTCAGCAACATTAAGAACGAAGAGCGCCTAGAGATATTAATCTCAGACTCCAGAAATGTGCTGATCAACAAATACGCCACCTATGTTAACGCCCTTAGAAGTGGCGCAGGCTTTATGGGCGCTTCTGAGTTTGTGAGCCGCGCAGAATGGAAAAACTTTATTGCCAGACAAAAAATTGATGAAAGCCTGCCCGGCATCAATGGGGTTGGCTTTATAGAATACGTTAAAGCGCCTGACCTTCAAAATTTTATAGAACAAGTACAAAAAGATGATGCAGAAAGCTTTACTAATCACCCAGACACGCCCTTTGAAGAAAAATTCATCATTAAATATGTTGAGCCTGTTTCTAAAAACGAAGCGGCAATCGGCCTAGATATCGGCTTTGAAAAGAAAAGAAGGGAAGCTGCAGAAAAATCTACTCAAACAGGACTGCCAACACTCACAAGAAAAATTGAGTTAGTTCAAGATAATAAAAAACGCGCCGGATTTTTATTGCTGCTCCCCTTCTATAACGGAGACGAGCAACCACCAGCTCCGGCAAAAAGAAAAAGCGCCATAAGAGGCTGGGTTTATGCGCCCTTCATTGGGCAATATTTTATGAACAACCTAAACTCACGCGAATTAGAATATGCGGTTTATGATGGAGAAGAAATAAATGATGATGGTGTAATTTATAAAACGCCAGAATTTGATTCCAACGCTGCTTTGCAAGACATAACTTCACTGAACATATCGGGCGGCACATGGACAATCCTGTGGCATGCAGCTTCCGATTTTGAAGCGCCCGTTAATAAGAACCTGCCTTGGATCAGTTTCTTAATTGGGATTTTTGTTACCTCACTGCTTGCGAGCATGACTTTTTTCCTGAATAATCGCGGGTATTTTGCGCAAAGGCTCGTAGAGAGCCGTACAGAAGAACTACAAGAGGTGAATAGCGAGCTAGAAGAGTTCGCCTATCGCACTTCGCACGACTTGCGCTCCCCCATTATATCCTCGACGTCTCTTCTGCAGCTCGCTGAGACTATGATTGAGAAAGATGATATTGACGGCGCTAAAACGAGCATAGGTCACGCGAAAAACTCATTACAGCGCCTGGGCACCTTAATCGACGACATTTTAGAGCTAACAGTTATTCGCAATAAAGAAGAAGAAGAATCAGAAATCAGCATTGCCGCAGAGGTCAGCAATGCCCTTGAAAAATTTTCTAATATGGATGGGTTTCAAGAGATAGATATTATAACGCACTATGATTTCGACGATGCTATTCAAATCAAAAAATTACGTTTTTCAATGATCGCAGAAAATTTAATTTCTAACGCCATTAAATATCAAGATCCCGAAAAGGACCAAAGTGTTATTCGCATCTCCACCTATCAAGAAAATGACAATTTCGTTTTCGAAGTCATCGATAATGGTATTGGCATTCCCAAAGAACACCAAAAAGATCTTTTTCAAATGTTCAAACGTTTTCACCCCAAAGTTTCATACGGGAGTGGTCTGGGCCTATATCTTTTAAAAAAGAGTACGAAAACATTAGATGGAGAGATAGAGTATACTGACTTAGAGGACGGGACTTCTTTTAAGCTTAAGCTCAACGCATTAAAGGTTAGACTATGACATTAAAAACAATTTTGATTATTGATGATAGCGAAGCAGAGCAATATCTATATCAAGCGACTATTAATTCGTTGATAGAGGATGTTGAAATATTGTCTGCTTATGATGGTGTGGAAGGGTTGGAGTTGTTGGCGAGCCTCAGTAAAAAACCTGATTGCATCTTGGTTGATATTAATATGCCAAGAATGAATGGGTTGCAGTTTTTAGAAGAATACTCAAAAATTTATAAAGATGAATCCATCATGATAACGATGATGACATCGTCTATTCATCCTGCCGACAAAGAAAAGGCGCTTCAGCATAAATGCGTAAAAGACTTCTTCATAAAACCCCTTGGTACAGCAGATATAGAGCAATTAATCCAGTACGCTGAAGAAACAAAGACATAAATTACAAAACACCTAAACTGTAGCGGGTGTTTAAGCACAATCTTTGGCTTGAAATTAATCTTTTCATAATTAAAAATATGCTTGGAAAATGCATTAATTATCCTTTATGATAAAATATTGGGTCAATTCTGACTCTTCTTTTTGTACAAAATGCAACCACAGCAAGACTTTCCATGCTTTTAAAAGCACCATTTTCAGCGCTATTTTTGCTTGTATCAGTCATGATTACTAGTGCGTGCACATCTGCGTCTATAGAACTGGACAGCCCGCAGCATGAGGCGACTCTCGCCCATGACCGCGCTGCCTTACAAGGTGTGAAAGACAAAGCGCCCGCTAAAAAGATTTCATTGTCCATTGATGACGCGTTGAAAATGGCCGTTCATGAGAACTTGGATGCACATGTTTCTGCCCTTGAATATTTAAGCGCGCAGGACAATATAACGCTCGAAAAAATACAAGCATTGCCCTCAATGAAATACTCTCTTACCCGGCATGGGCGCTCCAACCAGCCGGCATCATCTAGTCTTTCTGTTTTGACTGGACAACAATCGCTAGAGCCATCAATATCGACAGAGCGCTACCGCTCATCACGTGATATTACCTTAAATTGGAATTTGATTGATGCGGCTGATGCTTTAATTCAAACAAAAACGGCTAAGGACCAAGCCAAAATCAGCGAAGAGCGGCATAAGAAGGTTTTGCAAAATATTCACCGTGATGTTTATTCCGCTTATTGGCGCGCCCGCGCAAACAGCAAAGTCCAATTGGAAACGAAGCGTCTTGTTACTGAAGCAAGCGCGCATATTGAAAAGCTCAATCAAGCGGCGCAAGAAAAATTAATATCCAAAAGCGAGGCCAATTTAAAAAAGGCGGCTTACCTAGATACGATAAGGTCCCTAAATGATCTGCAAAATGAATCCGCGCTTGCCCTCATCGAATTGAAAAGCTTGCTTAACCTGCCCCAATCAACGCAAGTATTTTTAACATCAAAGCTATTTGATCCTTCTGCACTATCGAAAGACATTGCCAGCATGGATGTAGAAACGTTGGAAATGTCCAGCCTTCTGAAACGCCCAGAAATGCGCGAGTCCTTCATTAATAAAAATATCTCCATTCGCGAAACGAAGCAGGAAATTATTCGCACAATACCGGGTGCAGAGTTATTTTTTGGCCTTAACCGCGACACGAATAAATTTTTGGCGAATGATAGCTGGCGATCATATTCCATTAGTTTAGTGCAAAGCATCACCAGCCTTCTGACACTTCCTGATCGTTATTTAATCTCACGTAAAAACGAAAAGCTGGCCGAAAAGAACGCCAAAGAAGCGCAAGCCAACGCGGAAGA
>CAKZMN010000203.1 GCA_937128575.1 uncultured Alphaproteobacteria bacterium
CCCGCGCATAAATTTAATACTGCGCTAAATACCCTACATAAAACTCTGCGGATCAATGTCTATATAGACGCGCACGGTGGATGGGATTTTGTGTTGTGATACCCAGCTATCAATCGCCTTTTGAATGTTGATTTCCTTATCCGCGCGCACCAACAACCGATAGCGATAACGACCGCGCAAACGTGCAAACGGCGCGGGCGCGGGGCCAAGCGTGCCAATGGTCGGCCCCTGCGGTGCAGATTTGCCTAGCGCCTTGGCGACCTCAATCACCTGATACTCATCCCGCCCTGCAATAATAATCCCCGCAAGACGGCTATAGGGCGGCATGTGGGCGGCCTCCCGCTCGCTCGCCTCAACCTCTAAAAACGCATCTCGCGCGCCCATCGACAGCGCCAGCATAATCCGGTGATCGGGCATGAAGGTCTGTAAATACACATGCCCCTCTTTTTCCTCTCGCCCCGCGCGCCCCGCCACCTGATGCAGCAATTGATAGGTACGCTCCGCCGCGCGCAGCTCTCCACCCGTCAGACCCAGATCCGCATCAATCACCCCGACGCAGGTCAGGTTCGGAAAATGGTGACCCTTGGCAATAATCTGCGTGCCAACAATAATATCAACCTCGCCTTCGCGAATACTGGCGAGCATAGCCTTTAGCGCTTCATTATCCTCCGCCGTATCACTAGCCAGAACCATAATGCGCGCATCGGGGAACAGCATTTTGGCCTCTTCATAAATCCGCTCCACCCCCGGCCCGCACGCCGCCATAGAATCTTTATCTTCACATTCCGGGCAATTCACAGGCCTTCGCATATGAAAGCCGCAATGATGGCATTGCAAATTTGCGCCCCCGCGATGCTCCACCAACCACGCAGTGCATCTCGGACATTCACAACGATGCCCACACGTCCGGCACAGCGTCAGCGGTGCATAGCCGCGGCGATTAAGGAACAGCAGCGCTTGCTCACCCCGCTCAATCGTCTCCTCCACCGCGTCTTTTAAAACGGAGGAAATGAAATGCATCCGGTCTAATTTCTCAACGCGCATATCAATGGTTTCAATGCTCGGAAGGCGCGCAACGCCAAAACGATCCGGCAAATGCAGATGCATATATCGCCCGTTCCACGCATTATGCATGGTCTCCAGCGACGGCGTAGCAGACACCAGCGCGATAGGAATTTTTCCAAGATGCGCGCGCACAATCGCCATATCGCGCGCGTGATAAATCACTCCGCCATCTTCCTGCTTATACGCCGGATCATGCTCCTCATCCACCACCAAAAATCCAAGATCTTGATAAGGAAGAAACAGAGCCGAGCGCGCACCAACAACAACCTTGGTCTCCCCCATTGCCACGCCGCGCCATGTTTTGCGCCGCTGCGCCGGTGTTAAATGTGAATGCCATAGAGCAGGCGCGCAGCCAAAGCGCGATTTAAAGCGCTCCAAAAACGCGTTAGACAATGCGATTTCAGGCAACAAAATAAGCGCCTGCTTCCCACTTTTAAGCGCCTGCGCCACCGCCTCACAATATACTTCTGTTTTACCCGCGCCCGTTACCCCATCAACCAAAGATGCCTGGTAACCGCCGCTCATCACCTGCTCCGACAGTTGATCCGCCGCCGCGCGCTGATCCGACGACAGCTCCGGCCCCTCGCGCGTAATATCGGGGTTGCGGCACGGCGCGGCGCTATATATCTCCACCAGCTCCAGCAGCCCCTTATCCGCCATCCCCTTCACGACGCCCGCGCTAACGCTCGCCAGCTCGGCAATCTCGGACGCGCGGCGCGGATACCCATCACTCAGCACGTCCATAACCTTCTGACGCGCGGCTGATAATTTGCCGCCGCTTGATTTGATCTTATAGGCCTTAATCGGTTTGGGCGGATCCATCGCGGTGGGCGCGCTCAGTGACATTTTCAAAACCGAGCCCTTCGCCGCTAGCGTATAATCCGACACCCAATCAATAAATTTGCGCTGCACGCTCGGCATGGACGGAAAATCATGGCGCCACACAATGGACTTCAATTTCTTCGGATTAACCGCCCCCTCCGCATCGCCCCAAACAACGCCGTTCACATTACGCCCACTCAGCGGCACACTGACATAATCACCGCTCTGCGCATCCATATCATCCGGCACAATATAGTCATACGCCTTATCCACCGGAAACGGGACAAGCACGCGTTTACAGCGATCCGTCTCTACACGCCCCACCGATTCTTCGAATAATGTCGTTTGTTGGTTTTTATTTGACATATTTTATTTGTTGCTTTAATTTATGCTTTAAACAACAAACTACATAACCTGAACAGGGTTTGATAATGAAAAATGCCTGGATTAAACAGATCGGAAAAGCTTTTAACTTTTCTAGCCAAACCAATAGATACAGAAATCTTTCTGTAAGAGGTCTATATGCTGGGTTGGACGCCTGTAGTTTCTTTGAAAACAAATCTGCCGACATTAAACAAACATTCAAAAAACATGTTACGAAATACGTGTCGAAAGAAATAATGAGCCCACGCGAATATGCACAAGCCATACACAAAGCCAGCACAGATTCGTTGAAAGACTTAGGCTACGCATCCGACAAAATTGCTGTAGAAGCCCAAAAATGGTCATCGGAAATTTTTCACTCTGTCCTTGCCGTACAGCGACACATGAGCAGTCCAATGAATGCAAAAGTGGCTCAAAATTATTTTTTATCCAGCCTCAACCTCGCAAAATAAACTGCCCCCTTGAAAACTCCCCCCAATCTGCGTACCTATGATGAGTTCACAATTTAAGAACTCAAGAGGCATAATCGTTTCGCTTTATTTTCCGGCAAGGCGCAAACGACAACAGGTAGCAGCGCTACCTTAGGAATGCCGCAACACTGCCGGATAATAAATGGAAACGATTAAACATGAAATTCTTCGTAGATACCGCAGACATCAATGAAATTAAAGAGCTAGCCGCGACCGGCTTACTTGATGGCGTAACAACCAACCCGTCATTGATTGCCAAATCCGGCAAAGAATTTGTGCCCCTAATCAAGGAAATATGCGACGTCGTTTCCGGCCCCGTCAGCGCCGAAGTTGCCGCCACAGATTACGCCACAATGCGTAAAGAGGCCGAAGTCCTACGCAAAATCGCCGACCATGTTGCGGTGAAAGTGCCCCTAACGCCAGACGGGCTGAAGGTGTGTAAAGAACTATCCGATGATGGAACAATGGTGAATGTGACTCTATGTTTCTCCCCCGCTCAGGCGCTCCTTGCCGCCAAAGCCGGCGCGGCGTTCATCTCCCCCTTCGTTGGGCGTCTCGATGACATCTCCAGCGATGGCCTAAACCTGATCCAGGATATCTGCCTGATCTATCAAAATTATGACTTCGACACAGAAATATTGGTCGCCAGCGTCCGCAGCCCGATGCACATCATCGAAAGCGCCAAGATGGGCGCCCACGTCATGACCAGCCCAGCCAGCGTGATTAAGCAGCTATACAAACACCCCCTAACCGATAGCGGTTTGGCGGCATTTGTCGAAGACTGGAAGAAAACGGGTCAGAGCATTCTTTAATTAAGGCTTCTGATAGCAATAGAAACAAGGCTATCAAGCGATGTCTTTTTCCAATGATAATATTGTAAGTTTTTACCGTCTAATTGCTGCAAGGTATTCCACTCACGCAATTTTTTAGAATTGTTTTTGTTTAAATACATATAAGAGAGAACTTCGGCTTTATGCTTATCCGTCAGTGTGTTTCTGGCCGCTTGATTATACAGCTTGTTCAGGAACGCAATAATCTTCGGCGCCGTCGGCTTATAGGCATGTTTCTTAAAAACACTCCGTTTCAGCTCTTTCCGGCGCTCTGGATTAGTGGGCATACTCTACTCTTACTTTTTAGAAATCTAATATAAAGCTAGCAATTAATTTATATTACGTCAAAAGATTTCCCGTCCACTTTATCGGCGCCTATGCTAAACTAAAACTTCAAATACTGATTCCCACCTTTAGAGAAGCGCATGTCCCAAACAATGACTGAGAACGAAACGCCCACTGGCATCACCGCCGAAGATATAATCGAATATTTAAAAGAAAATCCGGACTTCATTAACGAAAACCCAGATGCGGCGGAGCTGTTATTGCCCGCTAAAAAGCGCCCCCGCAAGGGAGAGGTCGCAGATTTTCAGTCTTATATGATTGAGCGCCTAAAAGAAGATAAAGAGCGCGTCCTATCCAGCACACAAGAACTGGTGGAAAATAGCCGCGCCAACATGACCAATCAACAACGCATCCACGAGGCCGTGCTGCGCATGTTAGAAGCCACGCGCTTCGATGATTTCATTCAATCCATCACCATGGATATGGCCACCATTTTGGACGTGGACATTGCCGTATTTTTGGTCGAGGCCGAGGGCGACAACATCCCCCACATCAGCACATCCGGCATCCGCATCATCCCCGAGGGGACAACCGCGAAATGGATGGGCGACAAGAATGTATTGCTGCAGGATAATATTGGCGGGATTGAGCCAATCTATGGCGGCGGCGCGGCGCTGGTTAAGTCGCAAATTTTGCTACGCATTGGCATATCAATGAACACCCCACCCGCGATTTTGGCTTTTGGCTCTCGTGATCCGAATATGTTTCAAGATGGGCAGGCCACAGATCAGGTTCTGTTCCTCGCCCGCGTGATTGAACGCTGCTTCCGCAGCTGGTTACAGCTATCGAACTAATGTGAGACCATCACCGCGCGCACCAATTTCGATAAGCGGCACGACGTGAATTTCATCATCATGCACAACCGGAAGCGCCGGATGACCCAAGGCATTTTCCGCCATTGCATGCCATCCATTTTCAGTATCAAATTTCGCAACCGCTTTGAAATCTGTCATCAAACTATAAAACTCAGCCGCCTTGATCGCAGCGCCTTCTGAAACTTCTGGTCTATCCATGACAACTCACCATTCAAAAAATATGAAAATACTATATACTGAAATACAACAAACGAAACTATCTGTCAAAAATTCACATGCTTAAGCAAGAAACATTCGCCATCTGCGCCGCCGATTTATCCGCCATGCTTCAGCGCTGGCAGGATTATTTGCGCCATGAAAAACAGGTCTCTAAACATACCCTGCGCGCCTATACCGGCGACATCACACACTTCATCACCTTCCTCGCCGCGCATTTGAACAAGCCCCCCGGCCTGAATGATCTATCCGATGTCGGCATTCGCGACTTCCGCGCATGGATGTCGCGCAAGGCACTGGACGGGACAAGCAACGCCAGCCGCGCACGGTCTCTATCGGGTGTAAAGAATTTACTAAGCTGGTTAGACAGACAAGGCATCATGCACAACGCCGCAATCAACACCGTGCGCACACCCAAATTGCCGCATAAGCTGCCCCGCCCACTTCATGAAAATCAAGCAAAAGACGTTCTAAAAAATGCTGGATTAATGGCGACTGAAGATTGGGTAGAAGCCAGAGACCGCGCCCTGTTCACCCTGCTTTATGGCTGCGGCCTGCGCATTGACGAGGCCCTGCAACTAGACATCAAACACCAGCCCCGCGACGGCCTACTGCGCGTTATCGGTAAGGGCAGCAAAGAACGACAAGTCCCCGTGATTGATTTGGTTAGTCGCGCGCTGCAGAACTACCTAGATATCTGCCCCTTCCCGCTTGATGCGGATCGCCCAATCTTTCTCGGCACGCGCGGCGGGCGTTTAAATCAGGGCGTCGCGCAAAAGGCGATGCGATCCCTGCGCAACACATTGGGGCTACCTGAAAATGCAACGCCTCACGCATTGCGCCACAGCTTCGCCACGCATCTATTGCAAAACGGCGCGAACTTGCGCGAAATTCAAGAGCTGCTCGGTCACGCATCCCTCTCCACCACCCAAAGATACACAGAAATCAACGCTGAAGAGCTCATGAAAATCTACAAAGCCGCCCACCCACGCAGTTAATCCAGAACACAATTATAGCCCTGACGCACAACCATATCGCCCGCCTCTAAAGCATTATCTATTTTCAAAAAATCAGCTCTTTTGAGCAAGTTTACCAAGCTCACTCATTGCCATACTTGCGCCGCCCAAGGACCATCCGCCGTCCACAGGCAAGATAGTACCAGTAATATAACTCGCCAATGGCGAAGCTAAAAAAAGTGCCGCGTTAGCAATATCTTGGCATTGGCCATTACGCTGCAATGGTACGCTTTTAGCGACGCTCTGCTGCAGTGCCTCACTTGGAGCAAGACGATTGAACCCTTCGGTATCGGCAATCGGCC
>CAKZMN010000204.1 GCA_937128575.1 uncultured Alphaproteobacteria bacterium
GCAAAGATTTTAATTCTGTCGCATTTTGGACGCCCAGAGGGTGAACAAACACCAAGCATGTCTCTCGCCTTTTTATCCGGCACGCTTCAGGACAGATGGGGTGTGAACATTAAGTTTGCGCAAGATTGTATTGGCCCAAAGGCCGAGGCCGTATCCCAATCACTTGAGAATGGCCAGGTGGCGCTGCTGGAAAATTTGAGATTTCATAAGGGCGAGAAAGCGAATGATCCAAAGTTTGCCAAAGCCCTTGCGGCGCTTGGTGATATTTATGTGAATGATGCATTTTCTGCCGCGCACCGCGCGCATGCATCCACCGAAGGTTTGGCGCATTTGCTTCCCTGCGCGGCCGGGCTTTTGATGGAAGAAGAATTAAAAGCGCTGGATCAGGCACTAGGAAACCCAGAAACGCCCGTGGCCGCAATTGCGGGCGGATCAAAAATTTCAACGAAGCTCAGCGTTTTAAAAAACCTAGTTGAAAAGGTGGATTATTTGATTTTAGGCGGCGGTATGGCCAACACGTTTTTGAAGGCAGGCGGCGCCGATGTTGGAGATTCTTTGTGTGAAGACGATATGTTAGAAGAAGCCCGCAGCATCACCACGCACGCCAAGCAGCATGATTGCGAAATTATATTGCCCGTTGATTGCGTAACCGTTACAGAACTTGGGCCCGGCGCGCCCTTTGAAATTGTATCTAGCCAGAATATACCGCAAGGGCGCATGGCGATTGACGCGGGCCCCGATAGCATCGCCCATATAGAGGAGCGCATTAATAAATGTAAGACCCTTGTGTGGAACGGCCCGATGGGTGTGTTTGAGATTAAACCGTTTGATGAAGGCACAAATGCACTGGCGAAAATTGTTGCAAAGCGCACGCAATCAGGTGCGCTAAAAAGTATTGCCGGCGGCGGCGACACAGTTTCCGCACTAGAGAATGCAGGCGTTATTGAAGATTTCAGCTATATTTCAACCGCAGGCGGCGCGTTTTTAGAATGGCTACAAGGAAAAACGCTGCCGGGTGTGGCAGCGCTTTCGCAAAAATAAACCGTTCTTGGTTTTCGTGATAAAGTCGGAATACCTTATTCGTCTGTTGTAATTTTTGATGTGTTGGACATTAGATCCATCGCCACCTTAGACGTTATGCGGTCGTAATATTCCACCGCGCGATTCATATCCTTGATATTCACCATGCTAACGTCGTTTCGCACGCGGTTGGTTAGTAGGTAAATTGAGATAAAGTCTGATTTTTCCACCTCAAGCGCCTTACAAGACACGGCAAGTCCCTGCCCTGTTTTTTGCTTTAGGATTTCTTCAATAACATCTGCGGGCATGCCGCTAAACTTAGAAAATTGTGCGATAAAGGCCTGAACCTGACCACGCCTTAGGGCGCCCATCATAAGCTTTGTTGTTAGTAGGCCTTTGGCTTTATAGCGATCTGCTGCCTTTAACATTTGCGGCGTTGGGGCGAATTCGCTTGCGCCTTGTGCGCCTCTGAATTCACGAATAATTTCATCTAGAGCGTTTCCTGCATCTGCACTTTCAAGAGGGAAATGTGCGCTGATATATTGCTTCATATCTTCGCTCACATGCTTATACAAAGCTGTGGCTAGCTCGGATGTGATTTCATCGCGCTGCAGTAATGGTTGCGCAAGAGATTCTGCACCTTGAGCAACATCGGACAAGGCTGTTAATGCGTGATTGGTCAGTTTAATGTTTTTATTCTCAGCAAGCTTAATCGCCGTATCAATGTCATTCGTATCGGCCAAGGTGTCTATAACCTTGTCATTCAGTACTTTGCGTTCAGCAATAGCTTGCCAATATTCCGTGCTCTTTGATTTGATTATATATATAAGGTCATGATCGCCGAGCGCATTACTGTTCGTAAGCACGGGGCGAGCGACATTAATTTCATCATTTGCAATTTGAAGGATTAAACGTAGTGGCACATTATCTAGAACGGATAAGCGCTCGGCTAGAGCTTCTCTTAAATCAGTTTCAGCTTGGCGAACCAATTCAATGAGCACATCCGCAATCAGTTCGGTTTCGCGAGTGGATAGCTCCATGTTCAAAAGCTCTGCCACTGCAGAGGTCAATTCGGCGCGCGCATCGGGCTGCTTATCTTTCGCAAGGCCGTATAATTTATGAGAATCATATAAACGCACGAGAATCGGCGTCACATCCGGTGATTTATCTAAAAAACTTAAGTCCATAATCTTCGTGTCCCGCACATTTCATCTGTTATTATTTTTTTAATTTTTATTGAATTGGACTATTTTTTTTGTTTTTTTTTATTTTTCGACGTTTTGCCGGCCTTTTTAA
>CAKZMN010000205.1 GCA_937128575.1 uncultured Alphaproteobacteria bacterium
CAGATGCAGACCATATTGAGGTGGATGGCAAGGCTTTGCCGGGTAAAGAGCGCAGCCGTATGTTTATGTATCATAAGCCTGCGGGACTGGTTACTAGTAGCCGTGATGAAAAGGGACGCGCAACGGTGTTTGACAAGTTGCCGCCGGAACTGCCGCGGGTTGTTAGTGTTGGGCGCTTGGACATGAATACTGAAGGTTTGCTGTTGCTTACGAATGACGGAGAGCTTTCACGATTTTTGGAATTGCCAGCGACTGGTTGGACGCGCAAATATCGTGTACGCGTACATGGCCGCGTGAATGAGAAAAAGTTGGCAGATTTGAAAAAGGGCATCACGGTTGAGGGCATTAATTACAAATCTATCGATGCCTCATTGGACAGTGTGCAGGGCACGAATTCGTGGATTAATGTGGCGCTTCGTGAGGGAAAAAACCGTGAAATTAGACGCGTGATGGAAGCGCTGGGTTTGCAGGTTAATCGTTTGATCCGCGTTTCTTATGGCCCGTTTATGCTCGGCAATATGGCGAGAGGCGTGGTTGAAGAAGTGCCGGAGCATGTGCTGAAGGATCAAATTTCTAAATTTTTTAAAGGCAAGGCATGAGAATTGTTGCCGGAGAATTTGGTGGCCGCCGGTTAAATGTTCCGCAGGGGCGCGATGTTCGCCCGACTTCTGATAAGGTGCGCGGCGCGATTTTTAATGCGTTGAGCAGTCGCGGCGTTATTGAAGGTGCGCATGTGCTGGATTGTTTTTGCGGTTCTGGCGCGCTGGGGCTGGAGGCAATATCACGCGGCGCGGCGGGGTGCATGTTCATTGATAAGGCGCGCGCTTCTGTTGATTTGGCGCGGTTGAATGCGCAAGAGTTAGGCGCCATGGAGCGGTCTTCATTTTTATTGAAGGATGTGACTAAGCTTGCCCCTAGAAGTGCGGAGCAGGCACAAAGCGCGCTGGTGTTTTTAGATCCACCTTATGGCCATGATTTGGTGATGCCGACCTTAGAGAGTTTGGCGGGTAATGATTGGCTGGCGGATGGGGCGATGATTGTGATTGAAGAACAGCGTCAATTTGATTGGGCCGGGCATCCGAACTTTGAGGCGCTGGATGAGCGCATTTATAAAGACACGAAGGTTATTTATGCGCGTTATAATGCGCCGCCGGAATAGATGAAGGCGAGCAGGCCGACCCCTAAAATAATGCGGTATATGGCGAAGATTTTGAAGCTCGCCTTTTCTAACCATTTCATCATTAATGCGATTGCGACTAGGCCGGAAATGAAGGCCAGTGCCATGGCGATGAGCGCGTTTAGCGTGAATGAAACATCCCCCATTTCGATCAGGTTAAATGCGCTTAATGTACCCGCGCCGCCAATGGCTATGATGGCGATGAGGAGCGAGTAATGGGCGGCTTCCGTACGTGTGTAGCCAAGCGCTCTGGCGGCAGTCATGGTTATGCCGGAGCGGCTGGTGCCAGGGATGAGGGCGATTGCTTGCGCCGCGCCAATTAAAAGTGCGTGCAGAGCGTTCATGTCCTTTAGTGTCTTTGTTGCCGGCTTTATGGCGTCTACGACCCAGAGCAAAATGCCGAATATTAAAGTTGTCCATGCGACAAGCTCGACAGCGTGGCCCCAATAAATTCCGAGCTTGTTCATTGTAAACCCTGCGGCGATAACGGGTAGGGAGCTGATGAGTATGTGCAAGTTTAATCGTGCGCCTTCGGTTTTTCTTTGGCCGCTGATAGCATCAAGCGCGCCGCGTAGCATGGTGCCAACGTCGCGGCGGAAATAGACGAGTACTGAAAACAGTGTGCCAACATGAACGGCGACATCAATTAACAAATTTTGTTTGAATAAATTGGCTGTGCCCTCTGGGTCCAAAGCTGCGTGCGCGAGCAGCAAATGCCCGCTGGAGCTGATGGGGAGGAACTCTGTTACGCCCTGTATTAGGGCGAGGATGATAAGAAAATATAGAGGCATTAAGTAAGTGACCTTGATTTTTTCTCAGCTTAGATCAAAATAAAGCCATGGTCTATGTTGTTGGCATTATCGGATTTTTTATTGGCTTTTTTGCGGGGCAGCTTTTGCTTTTGAAATTGCTGAAGGGGCGCTCTAATGAAGAAGTGCTGAGTGATCCATATATTAATTGGACGTACGGCATATTGAATTGGATTTTCGCCGGAATGGGCGCGTATTCGTTCGTATTTTTATATCAGTATTATTTTGGTGCGTAATTTAAGATCTTGGGCCATTTGTGGTGATGACAATGCCTTTTGTACCGGCTTGTTGTGCCTCGTCAGATAGTGTCTGAAGATCGGTGAATTCGCGGCGGCGCAAGATGTATTCAAGCATCGGCAGATTTACACCGTGAACAATTTCAATGGTGACTTCATTGACTAAAGAGGACGCAATCATACCTGCATTTTCAGGCATGGCGTCGGTCAAGACGAGAACGCCGGTTCCTTGATCTACTTTTGTGATAGCGCTAAAAATTAATTGTCGGTTGCCCTCTATGTCTTCTGGTGCGCGGGTCGGCGTCACAGGCACGGCTATAATATTTTTTTGCGGCCCGAGTGCGATTTGGGCAGAGACGATAAGGGATTTGGGGAAGTCTTCATATCCCGCAATAACAATACCAATCATAATGAGATCCTATTCGTTATTTAGCTGCATGCCCGGTTGTTGATTTGGGCGTTCTTGTTCAGGCTCTAGCCTAACTGGAGCAGCTTTCATCTTCAAGCGCGCTTCTTCAACGAATTTATTTTTAAGTGTTATTTCGCCGTCAGTGAGGTTCATTTTTTCTTCTGTTACCTCAAACACTCGCGGATCAAGATGGTTGCGAATGCTGAGCATTTCTTCGCGGACTTGTAGTTCTTTAAGTAGTTCTGGATTAGTTTGCTTCATCAATTCACGATGATTATTTACGGCATTTAGTAGATTTTGAAGCTCTGGCTCTACTTTATAGCCTCGGCTTAGACGTGCATCTATAAATTCATGAAGATAGGCCGCGGCGGTTAATTGGTGTGGTTGCAGACCAATGCGCTTTCCATTTTCTTCGATATATGGTTTGCCGATGCCTTCGGCTATAATAATAGCCTGTTCTTGGAGGGTTAGCTTCCCACCCATATATAGGTCGCTCTCTGTATTGGAAGCACAGACGAATGCTTTAACTTTTTGTCCGTTGTTTGCCACAACTTCCACCAATGGAAAGTTGTAAATTGGATTTTCAGGAGGGTTTTCACGAGCATCCCACTTTTTGAAACATTCAATAATGTCATCAACAGACAGCTTGCCGTCCTTAGATATTTTTTGTTCTGAAACAAGGCCGGGTAAAGTGCCGTCTTCTTCTTTTTCTGCGCCCATCATTAAGGATGGGTTTTCTTTCGTGCCGCCGTAGCGCTTCCACTTCATATTAAAGCGCGTTTCCCATCCGTGAAGTGTTGCGTCATAAGTTGTTGCTGGTCTGTCGCTGAAAGGCACTTTAATTAGTGATCCAAAGCCAAAGGTTAGAACGCTTCCTGTCTTTTCGATCTGATCGATGATGTCATTAATATCACTTTCGTCAGTACCGCCCATATATTCGATGAGGGCATCTGAAATTTGTTGGCGGTCAGCGTTTGAAAACTTAAATTCGCTCATAATTTTTACTCAGCTCTTTGTTTAAGGCTTAAATATAGTATTTTATTTTCATAATTAATGCAAATTTAAAGCCTTGATATTGAATGATTTAGACCTAGTATCAGTGGGTATTCATTTTAAAATATTGGAGATATTAATGAAAAAGTTTTTATTGGTGGCGCTGTCGCTGGTTATTAGTAGCGCTATAGCGACGCAGGCACGTGCGGATATTGAGACATATAGCTTTGATAAGGCACATACGCAAATCTTGTTTTTTGTTAATCATCTTGGCTTTTCCAATTCTCAGGGCGAATTTCACGAATATGACGGTAGTTTTACGTTTGATCGTGGGCAGCCAGAAAATTCAAAAATTAATGTGACGATTAAAACGTCGTCCATTGATATGGATGATGAAAAGTGGGATGCGCATATGAAGAATGAAGATTTCTTCGATGTTGAGAAATTTCCCGATATGACGTTCAAAAGCACGGGCATTGAAGTTACCGGCGAGAATACAGCAAATATTACGGGTGATTTGACGATTTTAGACGTAACCAAGCCCGTTACCTTGGCGGTCATTCATAATAAATCAGCCAAGCATGCCTTTAGCGGCAAGTTTGTTGCTGGGCTGTCGGCTACGGCAACTATTAAACGCTCTGACTTTGGTATGACATACGGTTTACCGATGATTGGTGATGATGTGAAAATTATGATCGAAGTCGAAGCTGAGCGGGCCGAAGAAGCCGGTGAAGGCGTAAATAATAAATAAACATGCTTAAAAACACCAACCAAAGCTATGGCCTAATTTCTAAATCTCTGCATTGGGTTATGGCTTTGATTATTTTGGGGCTGCTGGGCGCCGGATTTTTTATGGTGTCTATGGATTTTAGTCCGCTTAAGCTTCAGATATACGGGCTTCATAAGTCATTTGGTATGTTGGTTTTGTTGCTGGCTGGTGCGCGGGTGGTTTGGCGCGGCATTAGTGTGTTTCCCAAATCTTTGGACACGCATAAATCTTGGGAAAAAATTCTCTCTAAATTTGTACATTTATTACTGTACGCCGCCATGATTGGTATGCCGTTGAGAGGTTGGATCATGTCTTCAGCGGGTGATTTCCCGAATATCTTTTTTGGGTTGTTTGAGGTTCCGCAGATTACCGGTAAAGACGAGGCGCTGTTTAAGTTGACGCGTAATATTCACGGTTTATTTGCCTTTTTATTGATTGGGATCATTGGTCTACATATGGCCGGGGCATTTAAGCATCACTTCCTTGATAAGGATGCCACGCTGCAAAGAATGACGCATGGGGCCCTAGGGTATCTATCTGGCGGTGCGCTGGCGGTTATGGGCGCCATATTATTATTTGCGCCGCTGTATTTTGAGCTTGGTATGGGCGCAGAAAAAACTGCGCAGGCTGAAAAAGTTGATGTTAGCTCTGAGGCTAAGCAAGAGATGATCGCGCCCGCTTCGTCTGGGTTATGGTCGATAGATTATGAAACGAGCAGTATAAAGTTTGAAGCCACACAATATGGACAGGCCTTTTCGGGCGCGTTTGAAAATTTTACAGGTATGATTGCTTTTGATCCTGAAGATTTAGATAGCGCGGCGACAGAAATAGAGATTGATATTTCCAGTATTAAAACGGGTAGTGATGATCGTGATGGGCAGGCGCTCGATGGAGAATGGTTTGACGCTGATGCGTTTCCTAAGGCCTATTTTGTGGCGCGTTCATTTAAGCGCGTGGAGGCGAATCGGTATGAGGCGCATGGTGATTTGACGATTCGCGGCGTTACTGCGCCCCTTATTCTGCCCTTTACGCTGAACATCACCGAAAAAGATGATGATGCACAGAAGGCCTATATGGACGCTACGCTTGTTGTTGATCGGCTTGATTTTGAGGTCGGGCAAGGGCAGTGGCAAAGCACGGAAACTATTGGTGGCTCTGTCTCTTTAACGATTCACGTTGAGGCGCACCGGTAATAACGCGCAATGAAATCAGTGTTTGCTCTTGGGCTTAAAAGAGTTTAAATTTTATTATAACAATATTTTATAGGCTGTTCTTTAACACAGCTCTACGCTAAGGTGGCTCTTATGAGAACATTGTTTCATCTATGGCTTCATCCCTTCTCTCGGAAGGTTCGCATTGCGCTTGCCGAGAAAAATTTGGAGTTTGAACTTCAAATAGAAAAAGTGTGGGAACGCCGTACGGAATTCCTTGCCCTTAACCCTGCTGGTGATGTGCCGGTTTTGGTTGAGCAAGATGGAACCACGCTCGCGAATTCTCAGGTTATTTGTGAATATTTAGAAGAAGTATATCCCGAGCAAAATTTATTGGGCCATGACCCTGTGCAGCGCGCGGAAACGCGCCGGCTTGTTAGTTGGTTTGACGGTAAATTTAACCACGAAGTTTCTGAAAACTTGGTTGGCGAAAAGCTGATGAAGCGCTATTTGCAAATGGGTGAGCCGCACGGCCCATCTATACGCGCCGGACATGCCAATATTCACTATCATTTAGACTATATCGGGTTTTTAACCGAGAAGCGTAAGTGGCTTGCGGGCGATAATTTCTCATTAGCCGACATTACGGCGGCGGCGCATTTATCCGCGATTGATTATATTGGTGACGTGCCATGGGAAGAGCATGAAGCCGCCCGTGAATGGTATGCCAAAATTAAATCTCGCAAGAGTTTCCGTCCCCTACTGGATGACCGCATCCCAGGTTTTGATCCGGCGGGTCACTACGAAAATGCAGACTTTTAAAAACAATAATAAAAAACATCAATTTTAAAAACTATGACACATCCCAAAAAACTATTTTGTTTCGGCTATGGCTATAGCTGTGATTATCTTGGACATGCGCTTGAGGAAGCTGGCGGTTGGTCTTTGGCCGGTACAACGCGGAGTGCAGATAAAAAAGACAAGCTGAATGAGCGCGGTATAGATGCGCATATTTTCGATTACCAACACCCGCTGGTGGATCCGCGCTTTATTCTTGATGGCGTTACGCACGTTGTTATTTCTACGCCGCCGGACGATGCTGGCGATCCCTCTTTTTCAATTCACGCGCAGGATATTTTGAAAATTCCCACTGTTGAATGGGTGGGGTATTTATCGACCACGGGCGTGTATGGAAACCGTGATGGGGACTGGGTTGATGAAACTACAGAGCTTATCCCTACTTCGCAGCGTGGTTCGCGCCGGAAAAAAGCAGAAGGACAATGGATGTCTCTTTGTAAATCAGAAGGATTGCCGCTTCATATTTTTCGGTTGGCGGGCATCTATGGGCCGGGCCGTAGCGCGCTTGATTCAATTCGCGCAGGCGTGGCGCGCCGCATTGAAAAGCCGGGTCATTCGTTCAGCCGTATACATGTAGAAGACATTGTACGTGTTTTGATGGCCTCTATTGCCAATCCTGATCCTGGCGGAGTTTATAATGTATGTGATGATTTGCCTGCGCCTAGTCATGAGGTGATTGCGCATGCTTGTGATTTAATGGGGCGCCCGCCGCCGCCGCTTATACCGTTTACTCAAGCTGACCTTGCGCCAATTACCCGAAGTTTTTATGCGGATAATAAACGCGTACGTAATGACAAGATTAAAAACGAACTGGGTGTTGAGCTAAAATATCAGACGTACAAAGAAGGTCTTAAGGGTTGCCTTGATGCGGAAGACTATGCCGCCAAAACGTTGTTCAGCGGTATGAATCAAGCCAAATAGTGCTTTTCACCTATTTTATCACTTATATTAATTAAGTTTATTGGGCTTGCGTGGCTTTGAAGGCATCGTAGGGGAGGCGCACTGTTACGGTTGTGCCTTGGCCGACGGTGGATTCGATGCGTAGGGCGCCGCCATGAATTTCGGATAGTTCTTTTGTAATTGCTAACCCCAGACCTGAGCCCTCATGATCACGGGTGTATGAAGATGATACTTGTTCAAAGGGCTGCGTGATGTTGGCCAGTTTGTTGGCGGGGATACCGATCCCTTCATCAATGATTTTTAGGGAGAGGTAATCTTCGCGCTGATGCGTTTCAACGTGGATCTTTCCGCCTTCATTTGAAAACTTCACGGCGTTTGATAATAGGTTCAGCATAATTTGCATGAAGGCGCGGCGATCGGCGATGATTGTAAACTTATCATCACATATATCTTTTGACGAAATTTTCACGCCCGCTTCCATGGCGCGGCTTTGTATCATGCTTATCGCCATGTTGATTGTTTTCTTGACGCTGACTTCTTCTAGGTCGAGTTCATATTTGTCGGCCTCTATT
>CAKZMN010000206.1 GCA_937128575.1 uncultured Alphaproteobacteria bacterium
TTCTATCGAACACAAAATGGGTATCCACGGCAATGCGACCTGTGTGATGAATCTTGATGATGCCAAGGGCTGGCTAGTGGGGGAGGCGCATAAGGGTCTGCGCGCTATGTTTGCCTTCATGAATGATGCCCGCCTCGGCGTGGCGATGCAGGGTCTAGGCATTGCGGAAATTGCCCGTCAAAACGGCGTGGCCTATGCCAAGGAACGTCTGCAAATGCGTAGCCTCACTGGCGCAAAATATCCCGACAAACCGGCCGATCCTATTATTGTGCATCCCGATGTGCGCCGTATGTTGCTTATCTCTCGCGCATTCACCGAAGGCGCGCGCGCCCTGTCTTACTGGGTGGGTATGGAGCTTGATATTTCCCTTAAACACCCAGACGAAGAAACGCGCCAGCAAGCCGACGACCTCGTCGCGCTCCTCACGCCTATCATCAAGGCTTATCAAACCGATATGGGTAGTGAAATCGCAAACTTGACGGTGCAAATCTATGGCGGGCATGGATTTATCCGTGAACACGGGGTGGAGCAATATGTACGTGACGCGCGCATTGCGCAAATTTATGAGGGGGCAAACGGTATTCAGGCGCTCGATCTGGTTGGTCGAAAAATGAGTGTTGGTTTTGGCCGCTTGCTCCGCCGTTTCTTCCACCCTGCGCAAGAATTTGTTGAACAGCACCAGGCCGACGAAGCCATGCAGGAGTTCATTTTCCCGCTCGCCAAGGGGCTTGCAAAACTTCAACAATCAACCGCAATGATCGCGCAAAAGGGACTTAAAAACCCAGACGAAGCCGGCGCCGCGTCCAGCGATTATCTGCGCCAATTCGCGCTGGTCGCATTGGCGTATATGTGGGCACAAATGGCGAAAAAATCATTGGATAAATTGGAGGCCGGAGAGGGCGATAAAGCTTTCTACGAAACCAAGTTAAAAACCGCGCGCTTCTTTATGCAACGCATGCTACCCGAGGCGGATGCCCGTTTCAAAATGGTGCTGGCCGGCGCGCAAACGCTTATGGATCCGACGGAAGAAGAGTTTTAACCTGCTCCTGCGCCCAATCTTTTATGATTAATAGGCCCGGGCCGTATGATCCCCGATATATATCTTTGGGGTATAAATAATAATTGGGGAAATCTAAGTGATTGCCCACGATATGACACATGATATTCACGCCGCCTGCCTCTGCGCCCAACGCTTTTTTTAATTCACGCTTTGCACGCTGCGCATGATAACTAGATGTGATCAACACAATATCTTCTAAATTCTCATCGATAATCCACGCGGCGATGGCCTCGGCATTCTCTTGGGTGTTTTGTGCGTTATCAGTTTCAATATCACCAGAAAAATCATCTTGCGTGTAACCAGCCTTTCCTAAAATGCTATCCATGGGTGATTGCGCGCCAGAAATATGCAGCGCCCCCACACTATCTTTTGCATAGATATCCAAACCCACTTTCACGCGGTTATATCCCCCCGTAAATACGGCGGCGGCAACCTCGGTGTTGGGGAAATCTTTAACATCAACATGGTTTTCGCGAATGCGGTGAGCGTTATAGGGCGTTGCGACAATATAAAAAATAGCACTTGCCCCAGCCAAGGAATAGGCGGCGTCTCTACATTTTTTGAATATAGGCGATAACTTCAAAATCTTTACTCAGCATAAATTAAGGCGACAAAACCGCCCATTAATCTAGGAATATAGCGTATAATTATGTGAAATTACAAGAAGATTATGGCTGACCTTGAAGCATGCGGATCTTGTCCTTGGCTTCATCTAGCTCTGTTCTAAGCCGCACCAGCTTCGCAGTTTGCGCATCTGCCGTCAGGCTTGGGTCAAATAACATCGCCTCAAGCTCCTGTTTCTCACCGCTGCACGCGGCGCGTTCTTGCTGCCTTTGTTGCCCCATACGCTTCAATTGGCGCTCGGCTTCGTTATATTGTTTGGTCACTTTTTCTAAATTCCAATTTTCCGAAGAAATAGACATCTGCTCTTGCTTGGACTCAGTCAATGCGGTTTCCAGTTCGGCGTTCAGCTCCGCGTTCTCTGACTTAAGCAGCTGCATTTCGCGCTGCAGGTTGGATAATTGCCTACCCATTTCACCGTCTGTTGCGCGCCTTGGCGCTGGCGCGCTGGCGGGCTCTAAATCAACATATTCATCACTGAAATCTGCTTCAATTTTCCCGCTATGTTTTGTGACTTTAATCTTCGGCGATTCGGGAATTGCTGTCTTTTGTTTCTGCGACAGCAAGGCTTCTGCCTTTGGTGTTGTGCGAACATTTGGTTTTTTAACAGAAATATCCATCACCGGTTTTGGCTTATCTATTTCCAACGCGGCAGTCTCTTTCATCGGCGTAATTGCCGCGGTTTCTGCTACTTCAATCGTTTGTAAATCAATCGGCTCTGCTGCGCGCATTTCAACTACGGGCGTGCGCACTTCTGCTATTTCAATTGGCGCTGATGCGCTCGTTGTTTTTGTCTCAATAACACCAGGAACGCTTTCGGTTTTAAGCTTTGTGGCAGGTGCGTCATTTAATTGCGCCAGCGCCATAGCTGTCATTTTATTTTGCGCGGCATTGTCGGTCAGCGCTCTTTTATCTGCAATCGGCTCATCGGTGATAGCGCTAGCC
>CAKZMN010000207.1 GCA_937128575.1 uncultured Alphaproteobacteria bacterium
CCGATTACGTTATTGATGATGTTGCGGCTTTGGACGCGGCGCGCTCTAAAGATTTAAGCTTCTTTGACAATATAAAATATAAAGATCAATTTCTTAAAACCAAAGCGGGCGCGTGTTTTGTTTCTGAAGATATGGCGGCGCTCATTCCCGCCGGTGTTCAGCCTCTCATTTCCGCTAGTCCCTATAAATCATATGCCGTAACGGCGCAGGCCTTTTATCCGCAAGCGCGTCCGAGCGCACATGTTTCATCATCGGCGGTTGTTGATGATAGTGCGGTTATCGCTAAGGGCTGTTTTATTGGTGCGAACGTGGTTGTTGGCGCGGGCGTGGAGATCGGTGAAGATAGCGAGATATCGCCCGGCGCAGTGATTG
Organism: uncultured Alphaproteobacteria bacterium; assembly: GCA_937128575.1. Lineage (GTDB taxonomy): Bacteria > Pseudomonadota > Alphaproteobacteria > Micavibrionales > Micavibrionaceae > JAGRKE01. Next base: position 373 of record CAKZMN010000207.1, read on the forward strand.
AAGATAACGTTATCATTGGTGCGCGTTGCCGCATTGGTTCGAACGCCGTGATCTCTCATGCGGTTATTGGTGATGATGTGACCATTTATCGCGGGGCGTGCATTGGCCAAGATGGTTTTGGTTTTGCCATTGATCCAGCAGGGCACGTTAAGGTGCCGCAGCTAGGGCGCGTTTTGATTGAAGACCATGTAGAGATTGGTGCAAACACCACCATCGATCGTGGCGCAGGGCCGGATACAGTGATTGGGCAGGGCACCTGGATTGATAATTTGGTGCAAATTGGGCATAACGTAAAAATCGGTCGTGGCTGCGTTATTGTTGCGTTGGTTGGGATATCTGGCAGTGCGACATTAGAAGATTTTGTTGTTATTGGTGGACAGACTGGTGTGGCTGGGCATTTGAATGTTGGATCAGGCGCGCAAATTGGTGCGCAGTCTGGGGTTATGCGAGATGTACCTGCGGGAGAAAAGCAGTTGGGGTCTCCCGCTTTGCCTTTTAGGCAGAGAATGCAGCAGGTCGCGGCACTAAATCGCTTGATTAAGAAGGTTAAATAGGGAATAAAAAAGATATGAGCGAAAATAAAACAGAAGCGAATGTATCGCAAATTGATATTGTGCGGATCATGGAAATGATCCCGCATCGTTATCCTTTGCTATTGGTAGACCGTATCCTTGAGCTTACACCGGGTGAGGGCGCTGTTGCATTGAAAAATGTTAGCATGAATGAACCGCATTTTATGGGGCATTTCCCAGGCTTTCCCGTTATGCCAGGTGTGTTGATTATTGAAGCCATGGCGCAAACAGCGGCTATCGTTGTTGTGGAAGCGTTGGGTGGAGACGCCGAAGGTAAGGTTGTGTATTTCATGAGCGTTGATAATGCCAAGTTCCGTAAGCCCGTTACGCCGGGCGATAGCTTGCATATCCATGTTGATAAAATTCAATCACGTGGCCCTGTTTGGAAGTTCTCTGGTAAGGCTGTGGTCGATGGCAAGGTGTGCGCCGAGGCGACCTTTAGCGCGATGATCACGGATAAATCTGTTTAGCTCTTTCTTTCAATTATATCTAGAGCCTTTCATGTAACACGCCGCAACAAAGCGTGACTTGAATGCTGCTCTGTCTAAAATTAAACTTAGATTCTAAAAATTTATAAGCGTCTTCTTTAGTTGAAAAATTCTTAGGCAATTTCGCTTTAAATGTTTGTCCGTCTTCATTTGAAAATTCTGCATCAATTCTATAAGATGCTACTGGCGTAAACCCTTCAATTTCTCTTTCTTTTTCAACAATTAATCGCACAGAAACCGATTGTACACGACCTGCGGACAAACCACCTTTCACCTTTCGCCAAAGTACCGGAGACAACTCATATCCTACAATTCTATCTAATACACGACGTGCTTGTTGCGCATCAACCAAATCGTAATCACCAGAGCGAATCAAAAACAAGAAAAAGTCATTTAAGCTAGCCTTACAATCGGGAGTCGATATTGTTTTCGGTGGAGATGTAGGCGTCTTTAGCCATGGTGAAAATTATCGGGAGCTGGAATTGATGGTAGAATATGGCATGAAGCCTATAAAAGTCTTACAAGCTGCTACTTCAAAAAACGCTGAACTACTTCACTTTGAAAATTTAGGACAACTTGAAAAAGGTTATTTAGCGGATATCATTGCGGTAAAAGGAAACCCAGTTCAAGATATTTCTAAAATGAGAGCGGTTGGATTTGTGATGAAAGATGGGGTTATAGTTAAGAGGTAATAGTTGGGTCATAATTTGTGATGGTCTTGAAAATCTTATGATTTCCAATTTTAACAAATCCAGCAGTTTTATTGATTAATAGATTTCAAGCTAATATAATCGAGTAATGAATTAAAGCTAGTGTTACCATACGTTTTTTATTCCGTAACTGTTTTGTTTCTTTTTTTGAAAATCAAAATACTCAAAACTGTTCCGATTAAAAATCCAATAAATAAATATCGCCCAAAATTCAGGTTGTCAAAATTCAGTTCCATTTTAATTCCGTTTCCAATTTCAAATTCTGATGATTTTTGTAATCGTTTGTTCAGTTGGAATATTCTAAATTG
>CAKZMN010000208.1 GCA_937128575.1 uncultured Alphaproteobacteria bacterium
ATTGCGAATCTTCAATCGATTAACGCGCCGTGGGTCGGCCTCTAAAACCTCAAAAGTCACGCCATTATCATGCGTCAAAATCTCGCCGCGCGCCGGAACGCGCCCCGCAATATCACATACAAGACCGCCCAGCGTATCGCTTTCCTCGCGATCTTCCGCCGAGAAAAGTTCGCCATATTCTTCTTCAAAATCATCAATATCAACGCGGGCATCTGCCAAAATCGATCCATCATCTTCGGTAATTAATTGCGCCTCTATCTCTCCATCATGTTCATCATGAATATCGCCAACAATAACCTCGATAATGTCACCAATCGTCACCAGGCCATCAATGCCGCCATGTTCATCCACCACCAGCGCCATGTGTCTGCGGTTTTGGCGCATCTCCAATATCAAATCCAGCACATGCATGGATGGTGATATAATGGGGATATCGGTCAAAAGCTCGGTAATTTTTATTTTCTTGCCGCTCGCCATAACGCTCAAAATATCTTTGAGGTGAATAGTGCCCAAAACATTATCCAGATTTTCATCATAAACGGGCAGGCGGCTAAATTGTCTGTCTTCCAAAAGCTTAAGCAGCGCGCTCTGTGATGTGGTTTTATCAATGGCAACAATATCCGCGCGCGGGATCATAACGTCAATCACTTTAACATCGCGCAGGGTAAGAATGTTTTTAAGAATGGTGCGCTCCTGCACCGAGGTTAGGTCAGTCTCTGTGTCCTCAGATGGATCATCAATATATTCTTCAATCGCTTCACGTAAGTTGCCTTCCGTTTTGCTTTTGAACATATTTTTGAACCAGCCAAAAATACCATTTGATGAGGAGCCAGCATCATTGCCCAGATCTTGAGAAAAGATCTGTGGCGGCTGGCTAATACTCGGAGGTTTATCTTCGTTTGTGTTCATTATCTTCGTCTAAAAATCATAAGTAAATATTATTACATAGCATCCGGCGGCGCGCTACTAGTTTCATACGGATTTTTTAATCCCATTTTTTCTAAAATTTCTATCTCCAAAGCTTCCATCTCTTCGGCCTCGGATTCTTCTTCGTGATCAAACCCAAGAAGGTGCAATATACCATGAACCGTAAGGTGGCTCAGGTGATCATCAAAGCTTTTCTTTTGATCCTCGGCTTCGCGGGTAATGGTCTCCCGCGCTAAAATAATATCACCAAGTGAAAAGGGTTCGCCTTGAGGAAAGGAAAGCACATTGGTCGGCTTATCTTTGCCGCGATATTCTTTGTTTAAATTCTGTATGAACGCATCATCGGCCAGAACAATACTAACCTCAGTTTCATCAGTGAAATTGGCACCCTCAAGCGCGCCCTTAACTGCGCGCTCAATTAACGCGCCCACGTCCGGCCAGCCTTCGCTGTGTTTTGAAATATCAATGGTGATCGTCATGACGAATATGTATCAGCTTTTTTCGTCATAAGCTTGCACAATTTTACTCACCAGCGGGTGGCGAATAACATCTTCTTTGGCAAAATTCATAAATTTAATCTCGGGCACATGCTCCAAAGTGTCGCGCGCATCGCGCAGGCCTGATTTCTCATGATTGGGCAAGTCGGTCTGGCTTAAATCACCCGTTACAACCATGCGCGAGGCCTCCCCCATCCGCGTCAGCAACATTTTCATCTGCGTCGCGGTGGTGTTTTGCGCCTCGTCCAAAATGACAAACGCGTTACTAAGCGTTCGTCCGCGCATAAAGCCTAGCGGCGCAACTTCAATCTCGCCGCTTTCCATTTTCTTGGCGACCAAATCCCACGGCATCATGTCCTGCATCGCGTCATATATGGGGCGTAAATACGGATCGACTTTTTCCTGCATGCCGCCAGGTAAAAATCCAATGCGCTCACCTGCCTCAACGGCAGGGCGGCAAAAAATCAGGCGCTCAACCTTGCCTTCTAAAAACATGGAGGCCGCCATAGCAACCGCCAGATAGGTTTTACCCGTGCCCGCCGGACCCATGCCAAAGACCATTTCATGATCGGCAATCGCCTTCATATATACCGCCTGATTGGGGGAGCGCGGCACAATCGTTTTCTTTTGTGTCTTGATAATAATGTCCGCGCCAGAGGCGGAAGAGGAGCGTTTGCCGTTTTTCTTTTTCTTCGATTTTGTGGGCGAGGCCTTTTTATCGTCAAAGAACCTGAGCGCCGCATCAATCTCTGCAACGCCAATATCTTGTTTCTTTTTAAGACGATCCCACAGCGAATTTAGCACCGATTTCGCCTTTTTAACTTCGCCATTATCACCGGACAAAGTAAGCGTTCCACCGCGATCTGCGATGGAAATATCTAGCTTTTTTTCTAAATGGGAAAGATGTAAATTATGCTCGCCGAAGAGCAATGGGACTAAGTCGTTGTTATCAAACTCTAAAACTTGTTCGCTGACCAAAAAAACACCATCCTGCTGTTTGTTTTATGTATCCTTTATTATACCGCATCTGGCGGAAGAAAAGAACAAAAAGAAACTTAATGATTATTCGCAGGTATAAGCTTCCTATTAATATAGTCCTTGGATTCTTTGTTGTTTTTGCTGAGTTCGTGCAGTCTGTAAGTAATGCTTTTTTCAGCCAGATCAATACCAGTCTTTTCTTCTTCGGTTGTGGGCTGAATAGAAAATTCTGCGAACTTACTTTTTAAATCATTTAGCTTTTCCTGAACCTTTAATGAGTGGTTAGTTCTTAAAAACTCTGTGTCATTTGTGTAAATCACAATGGCGTGCTTTTTCTTGGCTTTTTTAAGGAACTGAGCCACAGCCTCAATACGGGCCATCATTGGTGCTATTCTGTGCCTAGATGGCAGCTCAACATCAACCGCCTGACAAAATTTATAGATGTTGGTTTTAGGTGCATGTGCCGCCGGATCATGCTTCAGCATTTTTTCTGCGCTAATTTTTTGCTTAGTTTTTGCATTCTCAATAGAGCTAACGCAGCCTGATATAACGCGGCTTTTACCGTTCTGCACATCCGCAAAGGCCAGCACAAGCTTATGTGTTTTTCTAGGTTTCTTCTTTTTAAATGGATCGGGGGCGGCGCTTGTCAAAATACTCAGTCTCCGTGTTACGCAGTTATTTAATCTTCATATTAGGAAGATTTTATATAGCAGCTACGGAAGCTGGGAGTCAATTTATTTACGTAACGACGATTGCGGGTGCGCTATTCAGCCGCGCTCAAAACGCTTTCGCTCGTGACCACTTCACCGGTCAGGGATTTATCAAACCCTTCGGTGATCTTCACATCAACAACTTCACTGAGCAGGCGCTCATTGGCCTTCACATATACAGACTGGTTATATGCGCTGCGGCCCTGAAGCTGTCCATCGCGCTTGCCTTTGCGATCAAGCAAGATGGGCATAGTTTCACCAATGCAGGCCAGATTAAATGCGCGCTGCTGCTCATTCAGCAAGGCCTGCAAACGCTGCAAACGCTCGGCCGATACCTTGTCATGTACCAAGTTCTGCATGTTCGCCGCGGGCGTGCCCGGGCGCGCGCTATACATAAAGGAATAACAAGAGGCGAAATTCACATCACGGATAAGCTGCATAGTGTCTTCAAAATCCTGCTCGCTCTCACCCGGAAACCCAACAATAAAGTCAGAAGAAAAGGCGAGGTTAGGACGAACTTTGCGCAGCTTCTCGATAATGTCGCGGTAATGATCTGCCGTATGCTTACGGTTCATCGCCTCCAAAATTTTGTCCGAGCCACTCTGAACCGGCAGATGCAAAAACGGCATCAGCTTCTCAATAGCGTGGGCTTCAATCAATTCATCATCCATATCGCGCGGATGCGATGTGGTGTATCGAATGCGCTCTAGGCCGTTAATCTTGTCAATTTCTTCAATTAAACGCCCAAGGCCCCACGTGCTGCCATCTGGGCCATCACCGTGAAACGCGTTCACATTCTGGCCTAGCAGCGTAATTTCCTTCGATCCATTATCGACCATGCGCTTGGCTTCATCGACAATTTCCATCGCTGTACGTGAATATTCCGCGCCGCGCGTATAGGGCACAACGCAGAACGTACAGAACTTGTCACACCCTTCTTGAATAGATAAAAATGCCGCAACGCCTTGACTTTGCTGTTCTTCCGGCAGCTTGTCAAATTTGGAATCCGTTGGAAACTCTGTGTTCACAATACGGTTATCGCCAAACGCGCCAATCGCCTTGGCCACCATTTCAGGAAGTTCATGGTAGGTCTGCGGGCCAAACACCATATCGACATAGGGCGCGCGCTTCAGGATAAAATCACCTTCCGCTTGCGCCACGCATCCGGCAACCGCCATCAGCATCTTTTTGCCTTGCTCTTCTTTTTTCTCTTTTAATGGGCGCAGGCGACCAAGATCGGAAAACACTTTGTCTGTGGCTTTTTCACGAATGTGACATGTATTCAGGATGATCATATCCGCATCATCTGGTACGTCCACAGTCTTATAACCCAGCGGCGCAAGAATATCCGACATGCGATGCGAGTCGTAGGCATTCATCTGACAGCCCCACGTCTTGATAAAAAGTTTTTTATCCGCTTCGGTCTGTGGCGTCTTGTTCGTTGGCGTGCTCATGGGTATCATGTCCAAATATTTAAATTGAGTGCCATTAATCACAAACCAGATAAGAAAATCAAGTTTCATGAAACATAAGCTATTGGCCTTAGACGCGGGGCATCCCGGGCAGATGGATGCCTTAGAAGAGCATTTCGAAATTATTCGCCCATCAAAGCCCGATCCGGAGCGCGTAATCCGCGACCATCAAAACGATATTAAGGCCATCACCACATATCTAACGCCCATCAGCCGCACGCTCATGGAATTCTTGCCGAACCTCGAAATCATCGCCTGCGGGGCGGTTGGCTATGATCATATAGATCTAGAGGCAATCCGGGAGCGCGATATAACCCTCACAAACACGCCAGACGTTCTAACCGATGATACAGCGGATGTGGCTTTGCTGCTTTTGCTCAATGTCGCGCGCAGAGCCGTGGAGGGCGATGCGTACGTGCGGGCAGGGCTATGGAAAAATGGCGCGCTGCCCCTTGGGAATTGCTTGGCGGGTAAAAAGGCCGGCATCGTTGGTCTGGGGCGCATTGGTCAGGCCGTTGCCCAGCGCTGCGCCGCCTTTAATATGAGCCTTGCCTATTACGGCCCGCGCGAAAAACCGGATCAGCCCCATGAATACTATAGCGATCTATCCGCTATGGCGCGTGATTGTGATTTCCTGATTTTAACATGTCCCGGCGGCCCTGCGACCAAACATATTATCGATTATAAGGTTCTAGAAGCATTAGGCTCCAATGGATTTCTAATCAATGTAGCCAGAGGCTCCGTGGTAAAAGAAGACGACTTGCTCGCCGCCCTCAGCAATAAAGCAATTGCAGGAGCGGGCCTCGACGTGTATGAACATGAACCTCACGTTCCAGAGGCCATGTTCACCATGGATAATGTGGTCTTAACCCCGCATATTGGTTCGGCAACCATTGAAACCCGTACGAAAATGGGGCAAATCGTTGCAGATAACTTAATCGCCCATTTTAAAGGGCAGGCATTATTAACGCCCGTAACTTAAGAGTTTTATAAAAATGAAATTTATTACAATTTTCGCTGCCATGGTTCTTTTCTCAATCTCCGCAAACGCGGCGGAGCGCTGCTACTCCAGCATGGAGGCAGAATCAGATCAGGGTCTCCGCATCCACAGCGAACTCATGGTAATCGGCCTAAATTGCCAGCATATGGGCAAGCGCTATGGCATGAACCTATATGGTCAATATCGCGAATTAACCGCGCGCCACGCTGATCTATTCGCCTCATACGAAGATTCATTGATGAAATTCTTCAAAAAGCGCGGCGATGCAAAGCCCCTTCTGCACAGCAGATATCCTTAATGTTGCGAATTAGAGGGGATTTGGGCACCCACTAAGTCACCAAAAAAACAATCACCCCATTCCAAATCGTTATTGGGGTGACACTTACGAGTCAACGATGTCTCCGCTAGTATAATTACCCATCTACTCGTGTCACGACGGCTAATGATGATGTTTTCAACATCTCAGCCATTTAGCAGGGCGATCCGGTTAACCGGGATAATCCGAAGTTGAAACCTCACTTGAAACATGAATGGGGCCATTTTCAGGCATTTATCCCACTAGTTCCAAGTCATTCCAGTTCAGTTGACTCGATTGGCCG
>CAKZMN010000209.1 GCA_937128575.1 uncultured Alphaproteobacteria bacterium
TGTCATTTGATTTTTGCTTAGCGTTCATCACGGCGGTGTAAGCGTCGGAGCGTGAATAGCCGAGATTGATTAGCGCGGATACGGCGTCTTGATCATGGGTGGATTTTTCTTCGCCTTCTACTACCGCGTCATATTTGGGGGCTTGCGCCGATGCGCCAAGATCGATTTTACCGGCTTTATCCTTAAGTTCAGTCAAAATACGGGTGGCCAGTTTGGGGCCAACGCCATCGGCGCGCGTTAGGGCGGCCTTGTCTTGTGACATGATGATGGTTGTTAATTGCTCCGGCACGCAAACGGCGAGAATAGCGAGGCCAGCCTTTGCGCCCACGCCCTGCACGCTTGTCAGTAAACGGAACCATTGTTGTTCGCCCGCATCAGCAAAGCCGAACAGCGTGATGGCGTCCTCACGGACATGAGTGTCGATTAATAATGATGCGGCATCGCCAGTTTGGCCGATGCGCGAAAGCGTGCGGTTGCTGGCGTAGATTTGATAGCCCACCCCCTGCACATCCAAGATCAGGAATTTTTCATCGAAGGTGTCGATTATGCCCGATAGTTTGCCTATCATATTTAATTCCCAACTTTAGTTAGAGTTACTCTGTTTTTGTCTCATTATAATTTTAAGCGGAGCGCGCTGTGGCGGCGGCCACCCTTGATTCCCACGAAACACTTCCATAATGCGCGTGACAGATGGCCACGGCAAGGGCGTCGGCTTCATCCTCGCTAATTTGCCCACAAGCGGGCAACAGCGTGCGCACCATCATACCCATTTGATCTTTTGATGCATGTCCCACACCGACCAGTGATTTTTTGATTTTGTTTGTGGCATATTCGCCGACCTCAATACCGTGCAGCGCGGGAGCCGCCAAGCAAATGCCGCGCGCCTGCCCCAGTTTTAATGTCGATTTGGGGTTTTTGTTGACGAATATTTCTTCCACGGCGGCGGAGGTCGGCTGCCACGTGGTTAGCATCTCGCTTAAGCCCAGATGAAGATCAGCCAAACGCCGCCCCAAATCATCTTTGGGGTTTGTTTTAATCAGGCCACTTGAAATGAATTTAAGGGCGCTGCCTTCGCTTTGAATAAGTCCCCATCCTGTTTTTTGTAGTCCGGGGTCTATGCCTAGAATCAACATAAAGATAGTGTACGGCAAAATTAAGAACGAAACAAGAACGAATTACTTTTAAGCAGAAAGAAGTTTTTCCATGATTTCGTCGCTGACATCCATGTTGGTTGTCACGTTTTGCACGTCGTCATTATCTTCAAGTAGATCAACGAGGTTTAGAACCTTTGCAGCAGAGCTTTCGTCCTGTTCGGATTGGATGTTGGCCGCCCATGCAAGGCCGGAGCGCTCTGGTTCACCATATTTTTTGGTTAGGGCATCGAGAACGGCGCCGAAATCATCGGGCTCAGTTGTGACATTGTGAAATTCATTGTCGCTTTCAACGTTGCTTGCGCCCGCCTCCACGCCCGCTTCGAACATTTCGTCCGCGCTCGCTTTATCTGCGGGATATACAATTTCACCGATGCGGTCGAACATGAAGCCAACGGATCCTGTTTCGCCCAGATTACCACCATTTTTACCGAAGATTGTGCGCACCTCCGATGCGGTGCGGTTTTTGTTGTCGGTTAGGCATTCAACGATAACGGCGACGCCATTTGGGCCGTAGCCTTCATAGCGGATTTCGGAATAATCTTCACCATCTGTTGAGCCAGCGCCCTTTTTAATGGCGCGCTCAATTGCGTCTTTGGGCATGGATTGTCCACGCGCGGTTGATACAGCAAGGCGCAAGCGCGGGTTCATGTCCGGATCTTCACCGCCCAGTTTTGCCGCGACCGTGATTTCACGACCAAGCTTTGAAAAAACCTTTGATCGTTTTGCATCTTGGGCGCCCTTGCGGTGCTTGATGTTTGCCCATTTGGAATGGCCGGCCATATCTGTCGTCTTTCGCTTATATAATGTTACTAAATTATTTGTATTACGGTTTTACAACAAAGGCGCGCCGATACTCAAGGTGGAATGAATAATTCTTCTGAGGGGCGCGTTGGTTGGTTTAAATTCAAGGCTACTAATATAGATACGCAAAAAACTCCTGATTTCCTAAATTCTTGTGTTACAATGGTAATTGGGTTTAATTTGCTGTTTTTTGACGGCTAGAAAACAAATAAAAACGGGTCGATGGCTTATAAATTCGAAAAAGTTAGTGTTCTTCTGGTTGAAGATAATCAGCCTATGCTTGAGCTGGCAAAGTCGCTGCTGCTGACGTTTGGCATCGAAACGGTTCACACCGCGCGCAATGGTGAAGAAGGCTTTCAGGTCTATTGCAAAGAAAACCCGGACATTGTTGTTGCCGACTGGATGATGAAGCCGACGGATGGCATTTCTCTGGCGCGGAAAATTCGCAATGATTCGATGAGCCCCAATCAATTTGTGCCCATTATTCTGATGACTGGCTTTAGTGAAAGACGCCGCGTTGTGGAAGCGCGCGATGCGGGCATTACCGAATTTTTGGTGAAGCCGTTTAATGCGAGAGATTTATATCGCCGAATATCGCAAATTATTGAACACCCCAGAAAATTTGTACGGGCGGAAGGCTTTTTTGGCCCAGATCGCCGCCGCAAACGCATGAGCGATTATGACGGACAATTAAAAAGAGAGACCGATGTGCGCGATGATGACTTTCTTGTCGATATGATCGAAAAAGATCGCCGCGGCGCATCAAACAACAGTGAAACAAACTAAATAACGAGCACCGTTTTTATTATGAGCGAAGACACACATTATAATCAGCCAAAAAGACGTGATGTAGAATTCATCAATCCGCCCAACACGCTTAAGCAGAAGGTTGGCTCTGGCGGTTTGAGTGATGAGATTTTGGAAAAGGCGCAGGACTTACTGGAAAACAACACCGTTGATTTCCAGCCACTGGGCGAGATGTATTTAAATGCCCTGATGAGCGGCGTTGAGCTGGCCAAGGGCTCTGATGGAGAACAGGATGCGGAATATGTTATTGCGTCCATGCTTTATCCGACTATGCAGCTAAAGGCCAATGGCGGCATGTTTCATTATCCGCTGATCACGCAAATTTCGGATAAGCTTATTCAGTTTTTGGAAGTTATTAATGAGCCAGATTTGGAAGCTATCGAAATTGTGATCGCTTTTCATGCCACGATTAGAGCGGTGATACATGGTAAAATCACCGGTACGGGCGGCGCGCATGGCAAGGAACTGCTCAAAGCGCTTAATGATGCCTGTGTGCGTTATTTCGAGCGAAAATAATCTTTGAATATTGAGCTTTTAAGCGCTAGGCCATTCCGGTCTTAAGCTGCCGCCTATTCTTATGGGCTCAATGGCTTTTGCTAGGCCTGTATTTTCATCCACCACAATCAACGCGCCGCATAATGTGGCCTCACCGCTGGAGGGGCGGAAGCGCTCCCCCGGCATTTTTTTGATGAAACGGTTCATGGCGATGTCTTTATCCACGCCGATCACGCTGACGTAATCGCCGGTCATGCCCGCATCACTCATATAGGCCGTGCCGCCGGGCAGGATTTGCGCATCTGCCGTTGGAATGTGGGTGTGAGTACCAATCACGCATGAAACTTTGCCATCCATATAGTGCCCCATCGACATTTTTTCCGATGTGGTTTCACCGTGGAAATCTAACAATATGGCGTTTGTGTTTTGGCCCAGGCGCTCCTCGCCCACCAATTTATTCATCGCGGCGAAGGGATCGTCCATCGCGTCCATAAACAGGCGGCACATGGCATTAACGATGGTGATTGTGCGGCCATCGGCAATGCGGAAACGGTAAACGCCACTGCCCGGAGAGCCTGTAGGATAATTGATTGGGCGCAGAAGCTTTTCATCGCGCGTGATGTAGGGAATGATTTCGCGTTGATCCCAGACATGGTTTCCGGTGGTGATAACATCAACGCCCCATTCATAGAATTCTTTACAGATTTTTTCGGTGATCCCTGCCCCGTTGGCGGCGTTTTCACCATTGACGATGATGACGTCAGGATTTAGCTCATCTTTGATCTTTGGCAGATGCGCCTGTAGCGCTTCGCGTCCGGATCTGCCGAAAATGTCACCTATAAATACAATTCTCATCGCTTATTCATTTCTAATTTAAAATTCAAACGCGTCTTGCGGCGTTATGATCCAATCTAGGCGCTCATCGTGCGGCTCTAGAGGCAGGCTAAATAAGCATGCTTGCTGCGCGTAGGCAACACCAACGGCAATAATATCTTTTTTCTCGCGCAAAGCTTTTAGCGTCGCGTCATAATATCCACCGCCATAACCAAGGCGCCCGCCGCGCCGATCGAAGGCCAGCATGGGCACAATCACGATATCGGGCTCTATCCAGCTTTCACTGTCTGGCTCCATTATGCCGAAGGTACCTTTTTTGAGCTCTATGCTTTCATCCCAGCAGGCGAATTTTAGGATGCGGCTATCCTTTTGCACGATAGGCAGTGCGCAGGTGATCTCACGCCCCAGCAATTGTTCCAAGATCGGGCCAGTGTCGAATTCACGTCCCTTTGGCCAATATGCGGCGACGACCTGATCGGCGGCTGGCTTGATGTTATCCAGAAACAGCGATACCGCCGCATCCATATCTTCGGATGCAGGGTCCATGCGCGCGCGGTGGCGTTTGGCTTCGGCTCTTAATACTTGTTTTGAATCACTCATGGGTGTCACTCTATCAAAATGATAAAGGTGCCGCGAGAGCCGTGTACGCTAATATCCTCGTGGGCCCTGTTTAACAGGTGGGCGCCGTGATGTTAAAGCCCCCAATGCAAAATGAGAGTGGGCTAAAGCAGGGACAGCTCCCTATGCGAGAATGCATCGGCCTCCGGGATTAATTGGGTATCACGCACCCCGCAGCGACGCTCTTTATACACCCATTTCCATGATAATCGCTAGCTTTATAAATTTCTTGCGTTATTTTCCGTAACCCTATATATTGCGGAAAATTTTTTTGAGGAGATGAAATGGAG
>CAKZMN010000210.1 GCA_937128575.1 uncultured Alphaproteobacteria bacterium
TTGAAAACTCATCGGGCAAATCAATTTCGAAAGATACGCGTTCTTCGGTACCCGGATGAATGAATGATAGCGCATAGGCCTGCAAAGCCTGACGAGGAAACTTCATAATTTTAGCAATATCACCGGGCGGGTATTCCGCGCGCCTCAACGCCCCCTGCACCGCCGTTGGTTGCGGGCCATAGGCCGGATCACCGACAAGCGGATATTTAACATGCGCCATATGAACACGAATTTGATGCGTGCGCCCGCTCTCTAATTTACACTCCAACAGCGAAAACTCATCGCGGTAACGCTCCAAAATCTGGTAATAGGTCTTGGCCGCGCGCCCCTCTTCCTCATTCACCGCCATCTTTAAACGGTTGCCCTTATGACGCGCAATCGCCATATCAACGCTGCCCTTGGGCGGCATCGGCACACCAAGAACCAGCGCCTTATATTTACGGCTAAGACTTCGATCCTCTAACTGCGCCGATAATCCCTTATGCGCCATATCGTTTTTCGCCACCACCATCAAACCCGACGTGTCTTTATCAAGGCGATGAACAATCCCCGGACGCATAACCCCGCCAATGCCCGACAATTCATCGCCGCAATGATGAAGCAGCGCATTAACCAGCGTGCCATCATGATTACCCGCCCCCGGATGCACCACCAGCCCCGCAGGCTTGTTCAGCACAATCAAATCTTTATCTTCAAAAACAATATCCAACGGAATGTCTTGCGGAATGGGATCGGCCGAGACCGGCGGCGGCACACGCAGCTCAACCTTGTCCCCTTCTTCCAACTTAGAAGAGGCTGCCTTAAGCGGCATATTATTCAACCGCACATGACCACCATCAATTAGACCCTTAATGCGCGAGCGCGATAGATCATCACAAAGCGCGCTGAGCGCCTTATCAATGCGCTGCCCCACTTGTTCGCCGCTTATAAAAAAACAGCTCGTATCGTTTGTCATTTTTAAACCACTCATTCTTGGGGGCTAAAGCGGCGAATGCACGGATCGCTATAGGGATCACTGGCGGCGCCAACCAAAACCCATCCCTCAACGCTGCGCACGGTTTGCACATTATCGGTCAAGGCATCTTCTATTTGATACGCCATTTTGGTGGAGCCGATAATCACCCGCTCCCCGTTTGCGCCGCTAATAAGCTGCGCACCATCTGTGCCTTCACCATTGAAATATTCGTCACTAATAAACAATTGCCCGCGTGGATTAATCGTCAGCAGGCGCACATAATCCTGATCAAAATTCTCGTTGGGTTGCCCCTCCAGCATGACAGAAATCAAGCCATCCTCATTGATCATCAAATCCTCAGCAGAGAAATCAGCATCACCGGTATAATAACGCTGCCAACCAATGTCGCCGCTATCCGCGCCAATGGCCCTCACCCACCCGGCAGAGCCCTCATCATGCCCGTCCGATGGTTTTGCAACGCCCGCAACAATCACGTAACGCCCAAATAATTCTGCTGATTTATTAATCTCCGCCGCGCTACCTCTGGAATATTGGCGCTGCCAATCTACGCCTGCTTGTTCATTCAAACGCATAACCCATCCGGCTTTTCGACCATTGGTGCTGCGTATATATCCAGTCGCGATATAATAATTATCCCCCGCCGGCGCAATGCTCAAAACCTTGTTCTCCGCCCCCGGTAAAAAGGCCGGGCCAAAAATCACTTTGCCCGTGGGCGTAATTTTATAAATCACCGCATGCGGGCTCTGCCCCTGCACTTTGCCGCGTCCTTCATTCTTATAAGACGGATCAACAAAATGCGTCACCAGCATAAAATTCTTACCATCATGCGCGGGTATAATGTCCTGCGCGCTCACGTTTGATTTGCGGTCTTTAACGCTATACGCCTTAATCAACGCGCCTTCCTTATCAAACTTACCCAGCCACACATGGCCGGTGCCCTTGGCGTTTACAACATTCCCCAAAACCATCAAATGATCACCAATCGGCAGCATCTTCACAACACTGCGCAGCCCCTTAATATCGTGGGCTTTCTCCCATTTCATGCGGCCATTGCGGCCATGCCCCACCAAAATCAGTTTCACATCTGGCGCGCTTTCGCTAAAGCGCTCCCCCACAGTGATCAACATTTCCGGTGCATCAAACAGCCCAGAGACAAAGCGCTCACCAGTTTCCTTTTCTCCATAAAGCGCATCCCAAACATTGTACGACCCAATGGTTGGCGGATCCATTTTGAAAATCAATTCGTAATCAACATTACAATTTTGCGCGCGCGCCTGATCGCCCAAAGTCAGGGCAAAGATAAACACCATCATTAAGAGAGAAATATATCTGTTGGTCATTATGCGTATCATTCTTGGCTCAAGATAAAAAAACAGTCTAAAGTGATTACGAATAAATTAAAAGACAAGCATAGACGAGTTATGAAGATTCTTATCATCAGTGATGCCTGGCACCCGCAAGTAAACGGCGTTGTGCGCACCTATGAGTATCTCTCACAAGAGCTTGTAAAGGCGGGGCACGTCGTGGAAATCGTGGGGCCCGCCAGCTTCAAACGCACCATCCCTATGCCCGGATACGCCGAAATCAAACTCGCCATCGCCCCGAAAGGGCAGCTAAAGCACATAATAGAGACCGCAAAGGCCGACTACATTCACATCGCAACCGAAGGCCCCCTTGGCTGGGCGGCGCGCAATTACTGCATCAAACATAACTATGAATTCACAACCACGTACCACACCCACTTCCCCGATTACGCGGCCAAACGATTTTCCAAATATCTACCGTTTTTATTCAAACCCATCCACGCCATCTGCAGGCATATCGTCAAAACCTTTCACGCGGGCGCGGAATCAATGTTTGTCGCCACAAAAAGTTTAGAAAAAGAATTAAAAGAGTGGGGCTTTAAAACCCCAATGCAGCCACTCTCGCGCGGGGCAAATCTAGATATCTTTCACCATGGCACACAAACATTATTCAAAGACCTGCCCAAACCCATTGCCTTATATGTCGGGCGCATCGCCATTGAAAAAAATATCGAGAGCTTCCTCGCCATGCCATGGAGCGGTTCTAAAATTATCGTCGGCAAGGGGCCTAGCCGCGCCGCGCTAGAAAAACAATATCCAGAGGCGCATTTCGTCGGCACAAAAACAGGGCAGGAACTGGGCGATCATTACCGCTCCGCCGATATCTTCATATTCCCCTCCCGCACCGATACATTCGGCATGGTACTGGTGGAGGCCATGGCCTGCGGCCTACCTGTCGCCGCCTATAATGTGACCGGCCCCAAAGACATCATCACCGAAGATATGCTCGGCGCCCTGACCGAGGACGACCTATCAACAGCCGCGCAAAAGGCCCTATCACACAGCGCCACAAAGCAGCAGCGCGCCGATTACACAAAGCAGCATTATAGCTGGAAAGCCGCCAGCGAGCAGTTTCTAAACGGCATCAAAAAACAAGGATAGAAAGACCCGCATGGCTCACATATTAATCGCCGAAGATGACGCTTCCATGCTGGAGTTTTTAAGCAAAGCCCTAAGCAAGGCCGGACACAACGTCACCAGCGCCAATGACGGGCTAGAGGCCCTAACTCAGCTTAAAAACAGCGCAGAAAAATTCGACCTCCTTCTCAGTGATATCGTCATGCCCGGCATGGACGGGGTTGAACTTTCGCAAAAGGCAAAGGACCTATATCCCGGTCTAAAAATCATGTTCATCACCGGCTTTAACGCCGTCACAATGAATAACCAGCGCCAGCCCGATGCAAACGAAAAAGTCCTGTCCAAACCCTTTCACCTAAAGGATCTCATCGATCAGGTAGAGACCCTACTAGCCGCTTGACTTCAATCCATAGATCACGCATATTCCCGTGACTATTTTGTTCAAGAACAACATACACCGATTGTTCGAACAAATGGGTGGTTAGCTCAGCGGTAGAGCACTTCCCCGACACGGAAGGGGTCACAGGTTCAATCCCTGTACCACCCACCATTTCACGCTTTAAAATCACTGATTACCCAAATCAAAGCATTGCTGAAAATTGCCAAAACAATTATGCTTGGAATAGAGCAACGCCCTTATAGAGAATTAAGCGATAATGAAACAAAAATTTAAAGAAGCCAAAATACTACTCATCAATGACCACGACGCCTCGCGCAGCATACAATTAAATATTCTCAAAATTTTGGGCTTCACATCAGTAGATTTCGGCTACGAGATGAGTGACGGATTTCGCATCTTTAAAGAAGGCAATCACGACGCAATTTTGGCCCCTCTAGAACATGGAAAAAATGATGCTATCGGCCTCGCCAAACTGGTGCGCACGGACGCCGGCTCGCCAAACAAGCTCGTCCCAATAATCGCAATTTCAGGCCCGCAAGCTCTGCACTTAATGGACACCGCGCGCGAGGTTGGCATCACAGATTTGCTGCAGGCTCCCTATTCAGTAAATGATGTTTCACAAAAGCTAAAACACGCACTCGGCACGCAGCACGAGCAACAACTAGAGCCTATCCCGCAGCCAGAAGCCGCGCCAGTATCAGAGGCATTACCACCCCCGCCGCAAGCAGCAAAAGAGAGCGCACCAGAACAAGAAGAGGCATTCTCCCTAACAAATATGCTGCTTGAACATTATATGCGCCATCATGAAATTGTTCTGATGAAGTTAAAATTTGCGCAAAGCGCCACCAAAAAATGTATCGACGATGTGCGCGAGACACATGCCAAAATCAAAAGCCACGACAACACCAGCATTCACGCCTTCAAAGACTTTGACAAAATGTGGGAAACCATTCTCGAAACATTTATACAAGGCGGAATCTCAGAAGAAGAATTGTTCAAGATTGAAAAGCTAATAACCAGCGTCCCCAAAGACATAAAGAAGCATTATGATGACCTAAGCGCACAGGACAAAACCTTCTTAACATTGGTTGAGAGCCTAAATTCTAGCGCGTATCAAAAGGCCAAAGAAAGAGTTGAGAAAATACAGAAGCTGCCAAACCCGCTAAACGGCAAAAGCTCAGAAGATTACGCAGCAATGCCAAGCACCATGCCCACAGCCGAAGCGGCGCAGGGAGAGAAAACCTCCGGTAGTGTCATGTACCAGCCACGCCGCAAGAAATAGGGCGCACCGCTTTATTTAAGAATATTTATCAATCGCAATTTGAAGAACTTTTTTGAGCTCTTCCGCTTGCGCAGTTTCATCGCTGCGCAACCTTTCTTCATACGTCACCCACATAACATCCAGATGGGCGCGAAAGATGGTGTGATGCGCTTTCTTATTTAGATCAATCCCGTCACAAAAATTGCGTAGAGATAGACTAAAGTGATGCATCAGATCATGCTCATAGGTCGAGGTGAGGTCTTTTATATTATTCGCATAATTATAAATACTCTCAATAGCCTTCGCTTGCTCCTCACCAGAGAGGCCAGCCACACTTTTCCAAGTTTCTTCGATATATTGGATAAGCTCTTTAACTGCAGCAGGGTATTCAGCTTCTTTCTGATCAATTGATTCTTGCGCGCTTTCTATAACATCAGAAGGAATAAATCCTGTCGCGCCAGACGCAGCAGCAATACCAGCCTTTTTCTTCAGCTTATTGATACGATGATAAATCTCGACATTATTAATCTTGGACTTCATAACTCTGCTTTATATCCTCATCTTTGTTAACGCGGCGCTCTTTTTTAAAATCTTCGCTCTTACGCCGGCGGTTTGGGCCAAAAAAATCAGCCGTTTTAACGAACGGTCTTGGGTGTTCAATCACATGCTGAATTCTGTTCGCCAGCTTTTCAGCGGACAAGGGCTTCACCAAAACC
>CAKZMN010000211.1 GCA_937128575.1 uncultured Alphaproteobacteria bacterium
GCGCAGGCGGCAACATCAGCGCCAAGCTGTGTAAAATATAAACACCAGGCGCGGTAAATATTTTTTGTCCGGCGCATAGATAAAGTCCCGCGGCGCTGAAGCTTAATGTCAGGATAAAAACAATTTCCATCAGGCGGTCTTGGCTTTGCGTGTTTTGCGCGGCGGCATCACCAACTCTTGCGCCCGCACAACGCCTTTAATCTCAACAGGCCCCAAAACCACAGCATGGGCGTAAATTATACTGCCTGCCCTTACGGTTGGCCTCCCCGGATTTTTACCCAGACAGTCGCCTAGCGTTACATTTTGATATATCGCGCATCCGGCCTCAACCACGGTGAAGTTACCAATCACCACGCCAACGGGATGGGGCAAATGAAGCCCCGGCGCAATTTCGGCCTGATTACCAATATCGCAGCCCCATTTATTAACCGTACGCATCCATAGCATACGGGCCAAAGCGACACGAAAGGCGCCGCCCTTTTCCTTTAAACGGCGCTGAATGCGGTGACTGAGTAAGATACGCACCGCGGGGGAAAACCACAGGCCAGTGACCACAGTTTGCCATGACCGGCCATCAATACCGTTGGCATTACAGTCATCTAAAATATTGCTGTATTTACTTATCATCGCGCGATCCTTTAAAATAGAATTCTATCTTAACGTGATTGGCTGTTGATGAACATTCTGTTTTTTTCTTCCTATCCAAAATTTTCTGGATCTCACAAAATGGCGCTACAGATGGCGGCGTTTGCGCGTGATGCGGGGCATAATGTTTTGATCGGCGCGCCGGAGGATAATGCATATACTGCCAAAGCCAAGGCGCAAGGGTTTCAAACACACATATATCAAGCGCCGGATAGCTTGCTGGTTACTGGCGGCGAAGTTTTCAAACAAAGCATTCTCAAAAAAATCATTCAAGGATTATACGACTTCACCCCCTATCAATGGCGTACCCATAAAGCGATTCAGCGCCAGAACATAGATTGGGTTTACATGGCGCAGCAGCGCGGGGTTTTACAAATTGGGCCTGCGGCCAAGTTATCTAGCGCGAAAGTGATGTGGCATGTTCAATCGGGATTGCGTGATGATGCGTCATTTTTAAACCGCGCCAGCGCTGCCCTGTCGCAGAAAATTATATGCGTATCGCATGCGGTGAAGGATGATGTAATAAAGCGCGCGCCCAAGAGTGCGGCTCATAAAATTTCTGTGCTACATAACGGTCTTCCCGATATAAAGCCGCAACTAGACAAATCCGACACTCCAAAAACCCATTTATTATTCGCGGCAAATATCACTCCGCATAAGGGCGCGCATATTTTGATTGAGGCGATCAATAAACTGCCCGCAGCGCAGCGAAGTGGTATCCGCGTTGATATTGCGGGTTGGGTTTTGGATGAGGATTATGAGGCACACCTGCAGCGCTTAATCACAGAATATGACTTAGACGACACCATAAACATGCATGGTTATTGCGAAGATATACCCCCCCTAATTCAGCGCGCAGACATAATGATCTGCCCCAGCCTTGAGCGCGGAGAGATTGAGATTAATGGACAGCAAAAGCATTTTGCGTGGAAAGAAGGATTTAATTTAAGCGCCCTAGAGGCCATGCGCGCGGGCGCGGCGGTCATATGCAGCGCCAGTTACGGATTAACGGAAGTTGTTGAAGATGGGGTAACGGGCCTTCATGTGCCACCGGGCAACGCATCAGAGCTAGCCAGTGCGATAGAGCGCTTGGTGAAAGATAAAGAAACGACGCAAGAGATGGGGAGCCAAGGTCGCGCGCGTTATGAGGCGCTGTTCACGCAAGAACATATGCGGTCGAAATTTGTAAAAATATTGGAAGATCTAAAATGATGGTGCCCCCGGGGAGACTTGAACTCCCACTTCCGAAGAAACCGGATTTTGAATCCGGCGCGTCTACCAATTCCGCCACAGGGGCATACCTGCGCTTAATAGCTTCCATGGATGTAAACGATCCTGTACAAAGAATCAACATAGTAGATTAATATTATTTTGAGATAGAGCAGATAAGAACAAAGATGAGCATTCGTACCGTTTCAGAGCTGTTGCTGGATTTAAGAAAAAAATTCAAAACAAAGACCGTTAGCGTCGAGAAAATTTTGCTCGCCTTTCATGAGCGCGGCTTTGGTTTCTTTCTGTTTATTGTCGCGCTGCCTATGGCGCTTCCGCTTCCGGTTCCACCGGGCATTAATATATTGCTAGCGACGCCCCTGCTCCTGCTTACGGGGCAGCAGGCGATTGGCCGCAAGACCATATGGGTGCCGGAAAAACTGCGTAAGAAGCGGATAGATATTAAAACGCTTCAGGATAGCATCGACAAAGCCCTGCCCGTCACCAAGAAGATCGAGGTTTTCATTCAGCCGCGCCTTGGCTTTATTACCCAAGGTATATTCTCCAACATTATTGGCGCGGCGGGTTTTGTTATGGCGCTGGCGGTGTGTGTGCCTGTGCCGCTAACCAATACCGTGCCTAGCCTTGGCATTGCCTTGATGGCGATTGGTGTTGTGATGCGCGATGGCCTGACCGTCCTAACCGGATTGGTGGTCGGCAGCCTGTGGGTCTTGATGTTGGTGTTTATCGTTGTATTTTTAGGTACAGAGGGCATCGAAGTGTTCAAAGAAACCATTAAAGCATTACTGCACATATAAGGCGCAAGACATTGAATATTAAAAAATTATTCTGCAAATTACTTTCTTGCCCGATGGCCGTTTTACTGGCGGCGGGCGGGGTATCTTTGCTCTCTCTAATCGCAGCTCTGGTTGCGGAAGTCGCCTTCGTGCTTGAGCCCTGCATCATGTGTATTTATCAACGCATTCCATTTATCGCGGTTATATTATTCACCCTTATCGCCATCATTCTTCGCAAGAGAAAAGGTGTGGCGCGCCTTATGATCGCCTTTAGCGGCCTCGCGTTTTTAGCCAATAGCGTGATGGCGTTTTATCATACGGGAATTGAGCTTAAATGGTGGGTATCAAAGGTTGAGGGCTGCGCAGTTCCGCATTTTGGTGATGACCCACAGAGTATGCTGGATAATATATTGAGCGCGCCGACCGGGCGATGTGATGAAATACCATGGGCAGATCCGATATTCGGCCTGTCCATGGCAAATTATAATATCATATTGTGTTTGGGATTATTCCTGATGTGCGCCGTTAGTTTATATGCGCAAAAATGTTCAGGAAATGCCCGCTGCGCTCATAGCGGCGAAGACCGCCAGCAATAGAGCGCTGTGAAAAATAAAGAATCCTACAGATTGCTTTAATGTTCTTTTTTTAGGGAAGCGTTTGATCTCAAGTGTGCAGCCAATTCTCTGAGCCGCTTCTGAGTATAGTGACTCATATAGCCCCGTATTATCAGGTGACGGCGCCATATAACCCGGTTTGCGGATTGTCCAATGTGTGTTCCTCAATGGCCTCGGGCCGATTCATGCGCTCGACCCAGTTCCAGATTTTGTCGGAGGCGGGCACCATGTCTTCCGCCGCATTCAGGCCGGCGCGGATCTTCGCCTGGGTCGCACCTTTCTTGAACCGGTAATGCAGCTTGACGAACTCGATCTGCAACTTCTCGAGCTCCGCCTCATAGCGCAGCGTCCTCAGGACCGCCAGACGCAGACGCGGAATCAGCGCCAGATCCCGGCCGAGAGCCCGGAAGCTGGCTTGCGGGCAGTTAGCCAGTCGCACGAGG
>CAKZMN010000212.1 GCA_937128575.1 uncultured Alphaproteobacteria bacterium
AGAGCTTCACCGATTGATCGAACGCGAGGCGCCACCCACCCGCGCCATTATCATTCATCCCGTGACACGGGATCGCCTGGCGCGCGCTGACGCGCGCCTCGAGGAAGCCTGCGGCCTGGCCGAGGCTCTCGACCTGGTTGTCGCTGAAGCCTTCGTCACGCCGCTGCGCAAGATCGAGTCCGCCCGCTATTTCGGTTCCGGCAAGGTCGAGGAGTTGCGCGAGCGGATTGTCGCCGGCGAAGATTTCGCATCCATCGCCGTCGCCGAATCCGATGGCCAACAGGCCCTGCAGGGCGGTGACCCGAGCCGCGTCTCCTGGTTCTCGACGCATCCTGCCAGCGCGGATCGGTCTGCATGCTAGCGCGGCACTGGTCGTGGCTTTCCTTGTGATAGGTGTCCCATAATTTCCCAAGGTCGCTCAGGCGGAATCCTTTATCTTGGTTCATAGTAAAGAAATAAACATCGTGTCCCAATGCGGCAATTGCAGGGAGGAGAAGTAAGATAAAGAGAAATTTTTTCATGAAGTGTACCTGATTAGACTAATTTTCAAATCATCTTAGCAATGAAGTTGAATTTAGAAAAGCGGGACTTGAATTTTTTAACATTTCTGTCTAATGTGCGCGCAGCCAGATGAAAATGGAATATGGTGAGGTGGCCGAGTGGCTTAAGGCGCACGCTTGGAAAGCGTGTTAGGGTTCATAGCCCTACGTGGGTTCGAATCCCACCGACACCGCCATTATTCCCCAATTCATATTCATAAAAAACGGCGCAAATTTTCATTTGCGCCGCTTCTCAATTCTTTATTGTTTTAGCCTTAAGCTTTTTTCACGCCGTCAGCGATTGCTTTTTCTGCGTTGGCTTTGGACATGATGGAGCACACTGTTGTGCTACATGTTGGGCATGAACCCTTGGCCATGAAGCCGCCCTTTTTTGTTTGGTGAATGGCTGGGTTGCTGAGCTCAACGCCCTTTTTCTTACATTTAACACAATATCCGGTAATCATTTTTATATCTCTCCTGTTTGGGGAATCATCTTTATTTGCGAAATGATTGTACCGTGAATTGACTTTTAACCGAAGTAAAAACCCAAATTATTCTTGCCTAAGTGTTACTCTATAACACTTAGGGCGTTTTCCGGGGGTCTGCCTAAAGCAGCGCCTTTGGTCGAAATCACGATGGGGCGTTCAATTAAGATGGGGTTTTGGGCCATGATTTTGATGAGCGCGTCGTCTGTTAAGTCTGAATTTTTTAAATCCAATTCTTTGTAAACGCTTTCTTTTGTGCGCATTAAATCTTGGGGGGTCATGTTTAATTTTGAAAGAATATCGTTTAGCTCTGTAGTGCTGGGCGGAGTTTTTAGATATTCTATAATATCTGCCTCTATGCCGCGTTCTTGCAGCAGCGCCAAGGTTTCGCGGGATTTACGGCATCTTGGGTTGTGGTATATTTTGACGGTTGTGTTGTTCATTTTTCAAAAATCCATTACATATAATGTGGTTTTACAATAAACGAAGGTATTTAAGGTTATGAGCGTATCAAAGTCTATTTTAACGGTGTCGTCAATTGCGGTTGCTGCCATGTTTGGCGGCGGTGTTTATATGGTGATGAACCTTGGTACGCTTGCCGAGAGAATTGCGGAGCGTGTGGGCAGCCAAACATTAGGCGTGGCGGTTGATATTGGTCACATGGATGTGTCGCTTCAGGAGCGCAAGGTTGTGGTGAGTAATTTGGTGATTGCCAACCCGCCGGGTTTTA
Source organism: uncultured Alphaproteobacteria bacterium (assembly GCA_937128575.1). GTDB lineage: Bacteria > Pseudomonadota > Alphaproteobacteria > Micavibrionales > Micavibrionaceae > JAGRKE01. The sequence continues at coordinate 1,755 of CAKZMN010000212.1, forward strand.
AAAGTGACAAGGCCGCCAGCATTGAGAAAATTACAATTACGCTGGGTAGTGTTTCTAAGGGGCTGCTTAACTTCAATGACATTAATGTGCAGGGCACGGATGTTTATATGGAAGTGAAAGAAAAAACCACCAACCTTCAGACGATTAAACAAGGCATTAAAGTGAAGCCTGCCGCGGCCAAGGTTGATGGGGAAACCCCGATGAAGGTTATTATTAACAGCCTTAATTTGGCGCAGGCCAAAGTTCACCCGACTGTGACGCTGCTTAGCGCGCAAGATTTGTCGCCCGTTACGGTGTCGCAAATTGTGCTGAGCGGTATTGGTGAAAAAGAGAATGGCGTGTTGATGAACGAAGCGGTTGCGCAAGTTTGGAAACAGCTATCTGCGAAATTTACCTCCGCGGCATCAGGCGGTGGTTTCTATGAAGGCATGTCTTCTGAAGCGCTGCGTGAGATTGGTGCAAACCAGCTTAGTAATTTCAAAAATCAGGTTAATGAAAGCGTGAATGAGTTTGGCAAAAGCCTCAAAGGGATTTTTGAATAGCCTTATTCGTTTGGCTGTTCTTGGCAGCGCAGGCACGCGCGCCAGCTGATGATGTGAAAGAAGCTGCCGACGGCGATGTTCACGATTGCTAGGGCAATGAAGATGCCCTTAACCCCATATATTTCACGTCCGATATACACTCCAATTAATGTAAGCGCCGCGCGCGTTACGATCATTACGAAAGAGCGCTGTGGCATGCCCATGGCGTTGAAGGCGGAGCTCCAGCCGAAGATTAAATTACCGATTGCGTAGGATACGGGCACGATCCAGAAATACAGTACTGAATAGTTGATCACGGCGGGATCATCGGAGAAGGCGCCGGCGATGCTGTGGGCGAAAAACCCTAGGATGATCGCCATGGCGCATGACCAAATGATGTTGAATTTGATGGCCTTGTTTATTGTTTCGTGCACGCGCTCATATGATTTTGCGCCCCAATTTTGTCCAATAATGGGCGCCATGCCGGTGGCCAGCGCGATGACGGCGATAAAGGCAAAGGCCTCTACGCGGCCCGTTATACCGAATGCGGCCACGGCTTCTTTCCCGTAGCTTGCCAAAAGCGCGATGATGGCGGCGTTGGTGGCGGGCATGATGATGCTTGTGATGCCTGCCGGAATGGCGATTACGGATAGTTTTTTGGCCGAGTCTTTGATTTTGTCGATATAAAAGCTTTTGAGGCAGATAAGGTCCGATTTCACGATTAGGAAATATAGCCCCAATCCAAAGCCCCAAATATAAGCGCAGAGCGTTGCTATGGCCGCGCCTTTTACGCCAAGCTCGGGCATACCGAACCAGCCAAAAATTAAGATGGGATCCAGCACCACATTTATGAGCGCGAGAGAAACCATTACGATTGCGGGGCGCGCCGCATCGCCGCTGGCGCGCATGGCGGAATTGCCGTTCATGGGCACGGCCACGAAGACAAACCCCAGCAGCCAGATGGGCATATATTGTTTGATGATAGACATGGATTGCTCATCGGCGCCCAAAAGCGCGAACATGGAATCAAGGAATACATAGGACAAAAGGGCGATGGTACATGACGCCGTAAAAGCCATAAGCACCCCGTGCTGCACTACGCGGCGCATATCGCCGTGGAGTTTTTCACCGATTAGGCGCGAAACGACAGATGATGAAGCGATGTTCAACCCGAATATCAGGTGCGTCAATATCATGGTGACGGGGAAGGTGAAGCTGATCGCGGCTAGTTCTTCGGTGCCCAGAAGAGAGATAAAATACGTGTCACATAGCTGTACGCTGATGATAGAGAGCATGCCCCAAATCATCGGAATTGTAAGGCGTACCAAGTGTTTATGCACCGGCCCAGTGGTTAGGTCGCCTTTATTTTTATAGGGCAGGTTTTTTAAGGCTGTTTTGCTGGTCACGATTTATGAATCCTTGGCTGGGCTGTCGTTGTTATAGCTTAGTCATATAGGTAGGGCGCCCAATATCCAACAGCAATTAATCTGTCAATTTTTCTGACTTATCAAATATTTACATAAAATATTAACTAAATTATATTAACATTTAAAGATATACGGGTTTTCTGCGTGTTTATTTCGGGTTTTAGATGCGCAGCGGTAGTACCAATAAAAAATAAAAAAATCAGAACTTACTGGCAGCTTTAAACTCAAGGTTTTGCTAAATTGCAATGTAAAAGCTAAAACATGGCAAAACCTATTCTTTTCCTTCTACTATTTTTCTTCATTCAGTTTAATGTTTTCCCACAGTCAAAATCGCTTGGTTTTGGTTGGGCACAAAACATGGTTAATGGAGTTGTATTCAGAAAAAACTCTGTAGTAACGCATGAAAATATACAATATGGAGCTTGGTACAATGCTAAGGGCAAAGTAATGCTTGCCAAACGACAGATTGGTAAAGAAAATTGGATTGTTGAAGAAACTCAACATTTTGGAAAAACCAATGATGCTCACCGCTCAATAAGTATAATGGTTGACGGCAATGGTTATTTACACATGTCGTGGGATCACCACGGAAACGCTTTAAATTACTGTAAAACCCTTAGCCCCGAATCACTAAAATTGGGAGACAAAATAAGTATGACCGGAAAAAATGAAAGTAAGGTCACTTATCCTGAATTTCATAAACTTCCCAATGGCGATTTAATCTTTTTTTACAGAGATGGTTCATCGGGCAATGGCAATTTGGTGCTTAACCGTTACCATTTAAAAACTAAAAAATGGAATAAATACGCTGTTACTGAACTGCAAGGCGGTAAAAATAGTGTGCTCAGGAATCCCGGGTAGTTGATTGTCTCC
>CAKZMN010000213.1 GCA_937128575.1 uncultured Alphaproteobacteria bacterium
ATCATCTATTTGGCCCCCCATCAACGCACGGGCAACAGGAGAAATCCAGCTGATGTAGTTTTTATTTGGATTAATTTCGTCTATCCCGACGATAGAAACCGTTGTCTCGATATCTGATTGATCTATGTAAGTGACGGTTGCACCAAAGAAAACCCTTGTGTTGTCTTCACGTGGCAGGGCCGGGTCAACAATCTCAGCAATATCCAGTCTTTTTGTTAGAAAGCGAATGCGTCGATCAATCTCTCTTAATCTTTTTTTTCCATAAATATAATCACCATTTTCAGATCGATCACCATTGCCCGCGGCCCATGACACGATTTCACAAATCTTTGGGCGTTCTTCATGGATGAGCCAGTCTTGCTCATCGGCCAGTGTTTTGTATCCGGCCGGCGTCATGTAATGCACGGTTTCGATTGCGGGTTGTTTTGGGTCTAGCGTTCGTTTTCTGGTCATGGGAGTTACAAATTACGTTTGCGCAGGACATCACCATGGGCGGGGAAGCCTTCATAGTCGGTTAGGGTGGTGACTGATTTTTCAAGCGCGCCTAATCCCTCCGGCGTTACCTTTGCCAGTGATGTGCGTTTTAGGAAATCCCAAACGGACGTGCAGGAATAAGTATGCGCCCAGCCGCCGGTGGGCAGGACGTGGTTCACGCCAATGCCGTAATTCCCCAGCGTGGATGGTGTGTGTTCGCCGATTAAAACTTCGCCAGCGTGATGGATTTGTGCAGCAATTTTTTCGGCGTCTTTGACTTTCAGGTGCAGATGCTCCGCCGCGTATTCATTGGCGAGCGTAATTGAATCCTGAAGAGTCTTTGTGAGGATTATGCCGCCGTAATTTGCCATGACTTTTGCGCAAATGCTGCGGTGTGGTTCGGGCAATTGTGCAATAATTTTTGGCAAATTTTCCTGCGCGTATTGCGCTAGTTTTTCATCATGGGTGATGAGCAACGCCGCGCTGTCTTCACCGTGCTCGGCCTCGTTCAAAATATCGAGGCATGTGTTGTGCGGATCGGCATGCTCATCGGCAAGGATGATAGATTCAGATGGGCCGGCGGGCATGCCGGGGTCGATCACGTCGGACAGGATGCGTTTGGCGGCGGCGACATATGTACTGCCAGGGCCTAAAACCTTGCGTACCTTGGGTACGGTTTGTGTGCCATAGGCCAGCGCGGCAATAGCCTGCGCCCCGCCGACTTTATATACATTTTCAACGCCGCAAATTTTGGCCGTATAGAGCGATGCGTCATCTGCGGATCCCTCGGGTGTTGGCGGGGTGACAACAGCGATGTTTTTTACGCCCGCGATAACGGCGGGGATGGCTAGCATATACATGGCGGAGGGGAATGCCCCTTTGCCGCGGGGCACATATAGGCCAACGGATTCGATTGGGTTTACTTGTTCGCCCGCGAATACGCCGGGCTCAATTTCCACCATCCATGGTTTTTCTACGCGGCGCATTTGTTCCTCGTGGAATTTACGTACGTTTCCGGCGCAATGCTTGATGGCGGCCTTTAGGTCTTCATCTAGGGCGCTCTCGGTGCGGTCAAAATCTTCTGGGGTTGCCTTGATGTCATTGAGCTCCGCGCCTTCGAATTTGCGTGCATAATCACGCAGCGCATCATCGCCGCGCATTTTCACATCATTGATAATGGGCTGAACGATGCCCGTGACCAAATCGATATCCGCGCCAGATCGTTTCATGATCCGCGCCCGCGTTTGCTCGTCCGTTTCGTCCCAGCGATAAAAATTAATGCTCATTTATCTATTGCTCTTAATGTATTGACAATTAGGCGATATACACCGAAAACCATCTCATGGCAAAGAATTCAGGTAAAGACTCTGTTGTAATTATTGATTATGGCTCCGGCAATTTGCGTAGCGCGGCGAAGGCGTTTGAGCGCGTTATTGTCGATGCGGGGCTTGGTTATGACGTTGTTGTGTCGGACAAGGCCGAGGATGTTGCGTGCGCCAGTCACGTGGTTTTGCCGGGGCAAGGCGCGTTTGGCGACTGTATGAGCGGCCTTAAGGGCATTGATGGTATGGTTGAAGCAATTGAGCAACGCGTTATCAAGCAAGGCCAGCCATTTTTAGGCATTTGCGTTGGTATGCAGTTGATGGTTACGCGCGGTTTGGAGTATGGAGAACATGCGGGGCTTAACTGGATTGAGGGCGAAGTGGTGCCGATGACGCCGGATGATAAGGCGCTAAAAATTCCACATATGGGCTGGAATGATATATTATTGCCCTCTCTGGGGGAGCAAGATAATGCGCATTTTGTGCTGCGCAGCGTAGAATCTACCGAAAAAAGTGATGCTCATTACTATTTTGTTCATTCTTTTATGGTTGAATGTAAGTATAGCCATCACATTTTAGCCACCACGCAATATGGTGGGTCAGTTGCCGCAGTTATTGGACGCGACAATATGGTTGGGGTACAGTTTCATCCTGAGAAAAGTCAGGAAAACGGTTTGCGTTTACTTTCGGACTTTCTGCACTGGAAGCCGTAAGATAAAGCGCTATTTCGTTTAATTGAGGGGAAAGCAATGAATGATCAGACAAAAGCAAAGCCGATAGACCCTATCGCTAGTGTTGAGCGCATTGAAGAGCTCTGCGCTAATGAGCTTAATGATTTATGTGATGCAACGGACGCGGCCATTCAGGGCGGCGGCGGTTTTGGTTGGCTTGATTTGCCTGCGCGCGACATTTTGGAGCGCTATTGGCAGGGCGTTATTGCGATGCCTGCGCGTGTTTTGATGGTGGCGCGTTTGGATAATGTTATTTGTGGCACATGTCAGCTTTGGAAGCCACCCGTGAATAATGAAGCGCAAAAACATATTGTGCAGCTGACAACGAATTTTATAGCGCCTTGGGCGCGTGGTCACAGCCTTGCTAAAAAATTGATTGAGAAGGTTGAGGAAGAGGCCCTGAAAGAGGGGTTTGCGGTTATTAATCTTGATGTACGTGAAACCATGACAGAGGCCATCGCGCTTTATGAAAGCATGCTCGCGGCAGCAGAAAGCACCGGCTAAAATCAACCCACATCTGCGGGCTCGTTTTTGGATTAAATCCAGGAAGCAGACCCGCAGAAATGACACGTATTTTTCCTCTGGGTTGGTCCATATACAATCGGCTCACACCATGGCAAAAGACCGGCTGATACGGCTGCCGGCAGCGGATTTAAAAACAAAAGACTTATCGGAGACGAACTATGACCAAACGCGCATTGATTACCGGTGTTACCGGTCAGGATGGCTCTTATCTGGCCGAGTTTTTGCTGGCCAAAGGCTATGAGGTGCATGGCATCAAGCGCCGCGCCTCGTCGCTGAACACCCAGCGCGTTGATCACATCTATGAAGATCCGCACACGGATAATGCCAATTTCAAGCTGCATTACGGCGATCTGGCGGACAGTTCGAACCTGACGCGGATCATTTCCGAAGTGCAGCCCGATGAGGTTTATAACCTTGGCGCGCAAAGCCATGTCGCCGTCAGCTTTGAGGCCCCTGAATACACAGCTGATGTAGATGCTATGGGGACATTGCGTTTATTAGAGGCTATCCGTTTTTTAGGCTTGGAAAAGAAAACAAAATTTTATCAAGCATCTACATCTGAGCTTTACGGTGAAGTGCAAGAGATACCGCAGAAAGAAACCACGCCGTTTCATCCTCGTTCCCCTTATGCAGTAGCTAAGATGTATGCTTATTGGATAGCGGTAAACTATCGCGAGTCTTACGGCATTTATGCATGTAACGGTATTTTATTTAACCACGAATCACCACGCCGGGGCGAAACCTTCGTGACCCGTAAAATTACCCGTGGTATTGCCAACATAGCCCAAGGCGCGGAAGACTGTCTTTACTTAGGTAACATGGATGCTCTGAGAGACTGGGGGCACGCCAAAGATTACGTGCGTATGCAGTGGATGATGTTGCAACAAGACAAACCTGAAGATTTCGTGATCGCCACGGGCAAACAGATCTCTGTCCGAGAGTTTGTAGCAATGTCCGCTAAAGAAGCAGGTATCGAAGTGTCTTTCAGTGGTGAAGGAATTGATGAAATCGGTACTGTCACTAAAATTACCGGCGATGATGCGCCAGGAGTTGGAGTAGGCGATGTAATAGTTAAGGTTGACCCACGTTACTTCCGGCCTGCTGAGGTAGAAACTTTGCTAGGTGACC
>CAKZMN010000214.1 GCA_937128575.1 uncultured Alphaproteobacteria bacterium
TTCTTTTCTTTTATTTGAATACAAGCCAACCAACAACATGGTAGTGAGTAACATTAAAAGGGTCTGTTTTTTCATTGATAATGGCTTACTTAGAAAAGATGAATATGATGAAGTCCTAGATTCCTACGAAGGAATGGGACTGAATATCAAAGGTGTGGATTCTAAGCACAGATTCTGGGATAAACTCAAAGGAATTTCTGATCCAGAGAAGAAAAGAAAAGCTAGCCATAGGCGCTTTAATAAATTTGATGTTTGCGTTTGGTAAAGCGTGTATAGTTTCTATATGAGGAGCATTAATGACACATAAAATTTTAGATGCAGATTTGACCAAGCCGTCCGATCTATTGCGCGATCTTTCATCGCAGGACTTCCTTAATTTTGGCGCTCAACAGATTGCCTATATCCGTAAAGTTGACGTAGACGGCGCGGAGGCTTTTGCTGTTCATGACGCCGATGGTACGCCGCTATCCGTTATGGATACGCTGGATTCGGCCATGGTTGTTGCGCGCTATAACGATTTAGAGCCCGCGACGGTTCATTAATTCAAATATATATTTAAGATTTAAGCGGCGAGGAGCCAGCCATCCGGGTTTTCGAACAAGGATTGCATTGTTTCCTCGTCCTTTGCATCGCGCAATTTGTAGCATAAATCTTCGTTCTTAAATGCGCGTGAGATGCGTGACAAGCCGCGCAAGTGCAATCCGCCGTGATCTTCGGGGGAGATTAGAATGCAAACCAGATCCACGTCTTGCTCATCTGCTGCGCTAAACTTTATTGGGTTTTTAAGTGTGGCTAGGCCGACATAGCGCCCTGACACAGCGGGTGTTTTAAAATGTGCAACAGCCACGCCATCGCCAATTTCTGAGCTTGATTGTTGTTCTTGTTCACATAATCTGGCGAATAATAGATCTTCGGAGCAGCCTGTTACAAAGCTTGCCTTTTGCGCCAGTGCACGCAGAACTTGTTCTTTGTTGCCCGCCTTTAATTGGGGCACAGCTGTATCAATTTGAATTGTATAAGGCATAGCGGAATACCCCTTTTTATAAATTTCTTAAATACTGCACAGACGTTTTATCTGCCGCTTACCTACACTCTAAATTTAAAGAAATCCAGAAAAAAATGGGCTGAAATACCTTTTTTATGCACTGGTTAACATAGGGATACTGCTAATTCTTTGTTATTACATTAAAAATTTTAGGGATATAAAAAACGCGCCCAATGAACGGAGCGCGTTTTTATTTGTTATATATGCTGGAGGATTCGCCCTTATTTTTGGGGGTCTACCCATCCAATATTGCCGTCTGGGCGGCGATAAATCATGTTCAGACCATTATGGCTGGCATTGCGGAACATTAGCGCGGGCTCCTTTGATAGCTCTAGGCGCATGACCGCATCCGATACTGTAATGGTCTCAATTTCTTTTTCGATCTCTGCAATGATCGCGGGATCATCTGTTTGTGGCTCGTCATCATTGGCCTGCACTTCTTCTGTTTCTGGTGCGGAGGCGAGTACGTAATCGCGCGCTTTTATGATCTCGGCTTCTGGTGTGTGATCCTGACGTCCGTGATTTTCGCGTAATTTACGCTTATAACGGCGCAGCTGTTTACCGACCTTATCGGCTGCAGATTCGAATGAAGCATAAGGATCGGCGGTAATGGCGTCGGCAACAACCATGATGTTTTTACCCATCTGGATTGAGATGTGGGCTTTGGTCTGTTTGTGGCCGTGGCCCTCGCGTGAAAATGTCACGGTTGCGAATGTCGCGTGATTGAAATATTTCTGATTTAGATCTTCTATTTTGTCACTAACGTGGGTGCGCAGCGCGTCTCCAACGTCAATTTGTTTTCCATGAACAGCTAGTTCCATGCGTATATTCTCCAGTTATTTATTTCAATTTGAGTATGATTTCAGTATAGCACGAAAATTAAATAAAGGGCGCATAATCTTAGGCGCGCTTATAGATTTTTTTTCTGTTTTCGTCTTTGTACTGATGATGGAATGCGCAGGGCTTCACGATATTTTGCGACTGTGCGGCGCGCGATATCGATGCCTTCTTCTTTTAAAAGGGCAACAATTTTATCATCAGACAGCACCTTTTTGGTGTCTTCTTCATCAATTAATGTTTTGACGCGCGCCTTAACGGACTCGGATGAATGGGTTGATCCATCCGCGCTTTCTAGGGCGGTGGAGAAGAAGAATTTGAGTTCGAATAGGCCGCGGGGCGTGCCGATATATTTGTTGGTTGTCACGCGGCTGACGGTGCTTTCATGCATTTCAATTTCTTCGGCGATATGCTTCAGCGTCAGGGGGCGCAGGAATTCAATGCCGTAATTAAAGAACCCATCTTGCTGCTCCACGATTTCACCGGCGACCTTTAAAATGGTTTGTGCGCGTTGATCCATGGCACGTACCAGCCAATTGGCGGAGTTCAATTGTTCGTTCAGATATTCTTTATCTTTCTTCTGCGTCGCGTGACCGGATACTTCCGTATAATATTCGCGGTTTACCAAAACGCGGGGCAGGGTTTCGCTATTAAGCTCCACGCGCCAGCCGCCGCCCAAGTTTTTTGGCAATTTTTTCATCAAGACATCCGGCACCGCGGTTTGCACCACAAGGTGATCAAACTCGCCCGCGGGTTTTGGATTTAGCGCTTGGATTTCTTCGATCATATCGCGGATGTACGTGTTGTTGACCCCGCATGTATCTGCTAGTTTTTTGAAATCATGGTCGGCGAGAATATCCAAATTTTGCAATAATGTTTGCATGGGTTCATCAAGTTGATTGCGCTCTTCCAATTGTAACGCGAGACATTCGCTAAGGTCGGCGGCGAATACGCCCGTAGGGTCAAAGCCGCGCAGGATGGGCATTAAATTTTCTATGCGCTCTAGAGAACAGCCAAATTGTTCTGCGAGTTCTTCATGATTGCCGCGCATATATCCGGCCTCGTCCAACTGGTCGATCAGCAGACCACCAACCATGCGGTCGCGGCTATCGCTGCAGGCGACGAATAATTGCTCGTTCAAATGTTCACGCAGGGTTTCTGGGCGGCTCATGCGGTTTTCAAAGCTCATATCCGCATCTTCAAATTTTACATTTCCACCCGATCCCATATCAGCCATAGAGGAGCCACCATCAAAATCGCTGGTTTTATTCTGGTTGTCTGTTTCATCATTGGTGATGGCGTTATCGAATTGTTCTTCGATGTTATCTTTTGTTTCTGGCTGCTGTTCATCCAGCGAGCTTTCGGGCGCCTCGGATTCTGCCTTTTCCAACAATGGGTTTTGCGCAAGCTCTTCTTCTACAAACTCGGCCAGTTCGACATTATTCAATTGCAAAAGCTTGATGGCTTGTTGCAATTGTTGGGTCATCACAAGGCTTTGTGATTGCGTAAGATTTAGACTTTGGGTGATTTTACTCATGTTTTTATTTTAGCATGAGTAGAGGGGATTTAAGAACATGATTTTACAGTTTAAATGTATCGCCCAGATAAACGCGGCGCACATCGTCATTATCGATAATTTCTTCTGGATGGCCTTCCATCAGAACTTTACCATCATGTAAAATATAGGCGCGATCAACGATGCCTAAACAGTCGCGTACATTATGATCGGTGATTAAAACGCCGATGCCGCGATCTTTTAGATGTAGAATCAAATTACGAATATCAGCCACTGCAATGGGATCGATACCGGCGAGAGGCTCATCTAATAATATAAATTCGGGGCGCGCGGCCAGCGCTCTTGCAATTTCAACGCGGCGGCGCTCACCACCCGATAGGGCGACTGAGGGGGTGCGGCGTAGATGCTCTACGCTAAATTCAGCCAATAAATCTTCCAGCAATAATTCTTGGTCATCTTGGTTTAAGTCTTGGGATTCAATCACGGCGCGCAAATTATCTTCAACGCTTAGGCCGCGGAAAATTGAAGATTCCTGCGGCAAGTATCCGATGCCGAGCCGAGATCTTCGATACATAGGCAAGGTGGTGATGTCTTGGCCATCTAGCAAGATGTAGCCGCCATCGGCGCCAATTAGGCCGGTAATCATGTAGAAACATGTTGTTTTACCCGCGCCGTTTGGGCCGAGTAAAGCCACGGCTTCGCCGCGCTGGATCTGAAAAGAGACGTCGCGCAGAACCGGGCGCTTTTTATAGCTCTTGGATAGATGCTGCGCCGTCAGGCCCTTGGGCACTTCTTTGATGCGCGGTTTCTTTGGAATGACATTGTCGGACATGGGTGTTTAAACTCTCACTAACTTTACATAGCCAATCGTATACCAAGCGCCACCAGCAATCCACCACAAATGCGATCGATCCATTGTGAAAATTTGGTGAATTTTTCTTTGATGCGGCGATGGCTGAGTATGAAGGTGAGGCCAATCCACCAACCAAGCTCAACGAGCGTTACCGTTAGGCCATATAATGCTAGCGTCCATAGCGGGGCATTGGGCGTTATAAATTGCGCAAATACGGCTGTAAAATATACGAGAGCCTTTGGGTTTAGAATTTGTGCAATGAAGGCGGCTGTGAACGCTTGCCATTTTTTCTTGCCTGAGATGGCAATGTCTCGCGCTATATCCATGCTGTCTAAAGATGCAGGGGGCATTGATGATTTTGAGCGTAGGCCCTTTATGCCGATATAGATGAGATAGGCCGCGCCTGCATAGCGCAAAAAGACCATGACATCCTTCGATCCGGCGAGGACAACGGCGAGCCCAGCCATAACAGCGAATGCATATAGCGCGACGCCCATTGAAAGACCTAGAGCGGTGTATAGGCCGTATGTTCGTCCGTGGGCGAGGGTTGATTTTACTTGAAGAACAAACGCCGGGCCGGGTGATATAGCGGCAATGCTCTGCAGGCCCGCAAGTGCGAGCCATTTATACAAAAATTCCATCGCTTACTCCTCAGGGGTTTTTTCGCTGCCGGGGTAGAAAACGCCGCGTACGCGCTGGCCGGTTTTGTTATTGCCGAACATGCGGCTGGTGTTGGTGGTTAGATCAACCTCAGCCTTGTCCCCTTGCAGGATATTCGGCCCGCGCTTGATGGTTACATTACCGGTTAGATCGGCCTTGTTTGTGCTGGATTTATAAATGCCGTAGCCGCCTGTCACGACCTCGGTTGGTGTCGTGATGACTACGTTGCCTATGGCCTCTAGGGAGTGCAGGACGCGGTCGCCTTTTTCATCTTCCTTCATAATGGCGGATATTTTATCGGCCTCCAGCGTGTCTGTACCGCCCTGTAATTTAGGGCGAACAATTTTTGCGCGCCCAAAGGCTTCTAAGCGACCATCTTCTACCCAATATTCAAATTTGTCTTTGGCGGTTACGGTTTGATCTTTGGAGGTCATACGCAAATTATCGCCGGTCATAACGGCCTTGCCCAAATCAATTTCATATATGGCATCTTCGCCATAGGCTTTGCTCTCTTTGGAGGTAATGATCACGCCGCCCGCGGCATTCATTTTATATATTTCCATGCTGGAGCCATTGGCGTCGCGGTAATTTGCGGTCAGGGTTTCTGAGTCAATGGATACATCGCCTTGCTTTGCGCGGGCGTTACTGCGGGCGATGAAGACCTTGTCGTTTCTGTGCCACTCAAGGGATTTGTCCGCGGTTATTTCAACGGGCTCGTCGCTATTGCCGCCGGGCACAACGCTTTGCGCGCTGGCGCTTAAGGGGGCGCTTAAAATGGCGATTGCTGCGAGCAATAAAAGATGTGATGTGTTCATGAGCTGTTAATTTCCCTTATTCAAAGTCAGTGTCAGTTTTGCTGGCCCCGTGAAGATCAGCTCACCTTTGTTGTTATCAAGTTGTAGCCCTTTGGCTTCTATGGTGCCTGCTGGGCCTTGGCCTGAGACGTCATCTTCTGACCATGCTGTGCCGGCCTCTAGATCGACATTTAAGATAGGTGTGCGCATTTGATAGCCGTCATCATGGAACATTTCAACACCCCCACGCAGCAGCAAGCGCTGGTGATCTTGGCTAAATCCACCTTCGACGGATTTAATTGCAACCCAATTTCCGCTATTGAGCATGATATCGGCCAGTGGCTCCTTCAGCAGGATGTAATCTTCGTTTTCTTCGCCCTGCATGGCGCGTTTGGCGGTGATGGTATAGGGCTGTTTTTTATCGTCGACGCTTTCGAAGCGGGGATTAAGCAGCTCGTTTTTCCCAATTGATTTGGGCGCTTTTGCGCTTTCTACGGGCACGATATTATCATCGCTCATATTACCCCATGCGAAAACGAGCCCAACAATAACAAGTGCGAATAGCGGCAAAATAAGGCGCATGAGGCGAATAAACTTGGAGTATTTTGGATTGTAGGCGCGCGCATTGCTGGCGCCGCTCAAACGCTCAAGGCGCGCGGCATTTTCCAGATCTTCCTCTGACATGTGGTCTGCGTTTTCATCCATGGATATATATGTAGCGCTATTTTCTACGCTAGGCCAGCCTGAAGACAGTCTTGCAGGCGAATTAACCCCGTCAGCGCGCCATTATCCATCACCAAAAGACTGGTAAGATATTGTCCCTTTTGGCTGGTCATGATTTCCATGGCCTCTACGCCTAAGGCACCGCTCGTGATGCTTTTTGGGTTGGTGGTCATGAGATCGTTTACAGATTTTTGCAATAAATCGGCGGACATGTGGCGCTTTAAATCGCCATCTGTGATGATGCCGCTTAAGGTGCCGTCTTGTTCGGTTACGACCACTAAGCCCAAGTTTTTCTCGGTCAGTACGATAATGGCTTCATCCATTTTGGCGTCTTTGCCCACGGTTGGCAGTTCATCGCGCGCGACCATTAGTTCTGAGACCTTCATCAGGCGCTGCCCTAGCTTACCGCCAGGGTGGAAGACTTTATATTGTTCGGGCGTTAAGCCCATGCGGTCTAGTAGCGCCACGGACAAGGCATCGCCCAGTGCCATCATCATGGTCGTGGATGTGGTCGGGGCAAGACCGTTCGGGCAGGCCTCGGGCGCTTTGGGTAATAGAAGGCAAATATCAGAATGTTTAGCCAGCGTGCTTTTTGGGTTACTGGTCATCGCGATCAATGTAATTTTATAGCGGCGCG
>CAKZMN010000215.1 GCA_937128575.1 uncultured Alphaproteobacteria bacterium
GATAAATTCGATACTATGTTTTTACCCAGCCTGCGCCAATTACAGTATTTAGTCGCCCTGAACGATGAAAAATCATTCAGCAAGGCCGCCAATATTTGCAACGTCACACAATCCACCTTAAGCGCAGGGATAAAGGAGCTGGAGAATATCCTAGGCCAACCCGTGATCGACCGCACAAAACGCAAGGTCATCCTCACCCCGCTCGGCATAGAAATGGCCATAAATTCAGAACATATCCTGCAGCAAACAACCCACATGATAGAGCGCGCAAAACGTTTCTCACAGGCGATGACCGGCCCAATGCGCCTGGGCGTAATCCCAACAATCGCGCCCTATCTCCTGCCCGATATCTTGCCGCGCATCCAAAAACAATTCCCGCAGCTAGAACTGCAACTATTCGAAGATATGAGCGACCGCCTGCTGGAGCGCCTCAATAGCGGCAACATCGATCTGGCCCTCATGGCCTTCCCGTTTGATACGCCGAACCTGTCGCAAAAGATATTGTTCGAGGAAGAGTTTTACCTCGCAATCCCCAAGGGACGGGGGTTTGAAAGCGAAAAAATTACGCCCGGCGCGCTCGATCCGGGGGAATTACTGTTGCTGGAGGACGGGCATTGCCTGTCCGATCACGCCCTCAGCGCGTGTGATATACAGCTGCCAAAGCGTAGGCGAGCCTATAGCGCCTCTAGCCTGCCGACCCTGATGCAAATGGTCGTCAGCGGCTATGGCATTACGCTTGTGCCCGATATGGCCATCGCCGCCAGAGCCATTCCCAAGGGTATAAAGCTGGTGAAATTTGAATCACCGCCGCCCACGCGCCAAATCGGCCTAGCCTGGCGCACCGGCAGCCCGCGCATCGAAGATTTCATGACATTGGGAAAAATTATAGGCCGAACGCCCGGGCCGGATGAGATTTAGTTGAGGTCTGGCAGACCAGCAAAAATATTGTGCTTATACAAAACCAATGCCTGATATTTAGAGCTTTCTTCTTCTTCTTTAATGCTAGCATCAGTTTCAAACGTCTGTTCTATGTTAATATACCTACAGGCATTACCCGCATTATTATATTCAAGAGTTACCTCAACCTTTGAATCCTTAATACGTTCAACATTCCCCGGAGTTTCTAACACGCGAGCTTTTAAATCATTAAAAGCAACACTAATGTCGTCTTTAAAATCCAAGGAATTTGGAGATACAGCCGCAAAAACTTCTACCAAAGCGATGCTTCTATGCATATGCCCTTTGCTACATTCCTCAATATCTTCAGAAACATAATATGAAGGTGTAACTAAAACAGAAGAATCCGTGCCCAACGCATCAAGTTCTTCTTCTGAAGGGGGCTTAGAGAATATTTTTTCCTGAATGCTTTTAACGACCTGCATTAAACGGTTTACATCGTCATGAGGCGGCGGCGGCCCGACATCTTTTCCAAAAACAAACATACTAAACGCAATTCCTTGATATTAGTGAATGTCCTTCATAGCACCAACAAAAACAATATGTCAAACGAGGCGCGCGAACAAAATCTTGAAAAAACCAACAAACCAGAGTAAAACTGCGCTCATGTATAAGATTGCTGCTCTATATCGCTTTGTGCCTGTGAACGACATCCCCGCTCTGCGCCAAGAAATCTATGATTTCGGTGAGGGGTGCGAGGGGCTGTGCGGTACGCTGCTTCTAGCGCCAGAAGGCATAAATGGCACAATTGGTGCGCATCCAGATGCACTGGATGCGATGATTGATTTCCTTGATCAAAAGCTAGGCATTAAGCAAGGCGAGCTTAAATACTCCGAAGCCACATTAACGCCGTTCAACCGGTTTAAGGTGCGCCCGAAAAAGGAACTCATAACCTTACGCAAACCAGAGGCCGATCCGAATAAATTGGTTGGGCAATATGTGGAAGCCGAAGATTGGAACGACCTGATCAATGATCCGGATGTTGTGCTGCTGGATACGCGCAATGATTACGAAACCAAGGTTGGCATTTTCGAAGGCGCGATTGATCCCAACACCGAAGTATTTACCGAGCTTCCTGACTGGGTGGAAAATAACCTAGACCCCGCAAAACATAAAAAGGTCGCCATGTATTGCACCGGCGGCATTCGCTGTGAAAAAGCGAGCTCATATATGTTGGCGCAAGGTTTTGAAAATGTTTACCACCTGAAGGGCGGCATTTTAAAATATCTGGAAACCATCCCCGCTGACGAAAGCAAATGGGAAGGGGACTGCTTTGTATTTGACCAGCGCGTCGCCGTTGGCCATGGATTGGAAGAGAGCGATTGGGCAGTCTGTCACGGCTGTAGAGAACCCTTGAACGGCGAAGATAAAGCGCACTCAAAGTTTGAACAGGGCGTTGCCTGCCACCACTGCGCAGATGATTTAACGCCAGAAAAACTAGCCGCCCGCCGCCAAAGACAGGCGCATTACGCGGAGCGCTACGGCGATACTAAGTAAGTTTAGTTCACTTACGGCGCGCGCTCCATGGGGTGCGGACCAACGCGATTTCTTTTATTATGCTTACCAAACGGGCGCATCATACGATGCGATAGCTTCTCGCGCTCCTCCGGCGGCAGCTTGGCCATAATCTCTCTCATCATAACCATTTTCTTTTCCATCATCTTTTGCTGAGACGCCTGCATTTTCTCAAGCGCCGCCTCATAAGCATCCTTATCTAAAATCTCGACCTCTAGAATTTCTGTAACCGCCTTACGCGCATCACGGAAATCATCTCGGCTTTGCTTCATATCCTTACGCGCCACTTGAAACTCACGCGCCACAATACTCTGACTCTCTGGATCCAAATCGCTGTAGGCATGGCTCCATGGGTTGTCATAGGCCCGTTTAACCATCATGCCCGCATGTGCACCAAGCAATAAAACATTGAGCAAAATAGACAGGGTAAATAAAATTTTTGTTCTGCGGCTCATAACCAATCCTCAACTTCAAAACTATTTTCT
>CAKZMN010000216.1 GCA_937128575.1 uncultured Alphaproteobacteria bacterium
TATCCAACAATGCCTAAAAGCTTGTCACCATTAAAGCACCCCATCACAACATCGTGATTAATCAGCCCCTTAAAAAAGCTATCAGGTTTCGTTGATTCATGCTCATGACATCCCAAAAACGCTTCGGGGTGCAGCTCCAAGGCCTCCAGCCGAATGCTTTTAAAACATTCGAGGTCAGAATCGTCCAGTTTTCTAAATATCAGTTTAGCTTTGGTTACCATTTTTTATGCGTCCACCGCAGCTTTAAGAGCGTTGTCTTGAATGAATTCTCGGCGCGGGGCAACCACATCACCCATAAGCGTCGAGAATATATCATCCGCCTTAACCGCATCAGCAACGCGCACCTGTAAAAGCGTACGTACATTAGGATCAAGCGTCGTTTCCCAAAGCTGCTCCGGGTTCATTTCACCCAAACCTTTATAGCGCGAGATCGCAAGCCCCTTACGGCCCGCCTCAATAACGCGGTCATAAAGTGCCGCAGGACCATTAACCTTTGCAAGCAGCTTATCACCCTCACGAACTTCAACCGCTCCCGTAAATGCGTCTTGCATCCACTTCGCCGCGCCATGCAAACGACGCGCATCAGGAGAACGAATACGGTCCAAAGGCAAGCGCACCTGATCCTTAACGCCGCGCACGGTGCGCTCAATCACATAGCCAAGAGTTTCCGTGAAATCGGCGCTCCACGTTTTTTCATTCTTGGGCGCAATATTATTCAAACGCTCTGCCACTGTTGCTGCATATTTTTTACCAAGCGCTTCATCTTCAAAAATAGCATCATCAAACGCGCCCGCAATTGCACATTGCTCCACCACGCGGCGATTGCCTGCTTTTTGCGTAAGCGCATTGAGCGAATTACGCGTTGCGCGAGATTTCAACAACAAATCATGCACATCATTACCCGTACGCGTATCACCCCCACCATCAATAATCACAAGATCAGATAAAGCCGCCTCGATTAAGTAATCTTCCAAATTACGCTCTTCTTTCAAATAAAGTTCGCTAGAATTACCGCGCTTCACCTTAAATAATGGTGGCTGAGCGATATAGAGATAGCCGCGCTCAATAATTTCCGGCATATAGCGGAAAAAGAACGTGAGCAATAGCGTACGAATGTGCGATCCATCGACGTCCGCATCGGTCATGATAATGACTTTGTGGTAGCGAATTTTCTCAATATCAAATTCATCGGGGCCAATAGAGGTGCCCAGCGCCGTGATCAAAGTGCCGAGTTCTTGAGAACCAAGCATACGATCAAAGCGCGCGCGCTCAACATTTAAAATCTTACCACGCAGAGGCAAAATAGCCTGATTATGACGATCGCGCGCCTGCTTCGCACTACCGCCCGCGGAGTCTCCCTCAACAATAAATATTTCAGAGTTTGAAGGATCTTTTGACTGACAATCGGCAAGCTTACCCGGCAAATTAGAGACATCCATAATGCCTTTACGTCGCGTTAAATCACGCGCCTTACGCGCCGCCTCGCGCGCACTTGCCGCTTCAATAATTTTACCAATAATTTGCTTGGCTTCCGCCGGATTTTCCTCAAGCCACGTGCCTAAATGCTCACTAATCGCGCTTTCAACAACAGGGCGAACCTCAGAGCTAACCAATTTATCTTTAGTCTGAGAAGAGAATTTAGGGTCGGGAACTTTAATGGATAATACGCAGGTCATCCCTTCACGCATATCTTCACCGGTCGGCTTCAACTTCTCTTTTTTGAGCAAACCCTTTTCATCAGAATACTTCGTCAACGAACGCGTCAAAGCGCCGCGGAAACCAGCGAGGTGAGTACCACCATCGCGCTGTGGAATATTGTTGGTGTAGCAGTAGATGTTTTCCTGGAAGCTGTCGTTCCACTGCATCGCTACTTCAACGGCAATGCCATCATCGCGCTGGATATTGAAGTGGAAAACGTCGTTCAGCGCGGTTTTACCTTCATTCAGGAAGGTAACAAAGGAACCCAGACCGCCTTCAAAGGCGAAGATATCTTCACGGTCGCTGCGCTCGTCTTTCAGGTGAATACGCACACCGGAGTTCAGGAACGACAGTTCACGCAGACGCTTGGCCAGGTAGTCGTAGCTGAATTCAGTCTTGTTGGTAAAGGTCTTCAGCGATGGCAGGAAGCGTAC
>CAKZMN010000217.1 GCA_937128575.1 uncultured Alphaproteobacteria bacterium
ATTAATGACGAACATGACGCGCGCAAAAACGGAGTCGTCCAAGCTGGTTGTGAAGCTGGTTGTTTTACCGCTTAATTCTTGTTCTAAGATTTTGCCAATTTTTTTGCGCAAGTCTGTGCCGAAACGATCGCGCGGAATGAAAATTAGGCAGGAGATATAGCGCCCAAATGGGTCTCTTCTCATGAATAGAGCTGTGCGCTGGCGTTCTTGCAGGCGCAGGATGTCTACACAAATATCGTGCAGCTCACCCTTCGGAATTTGGAAGAGCTCATCGCGTGGGTATTTTTCTAAGATGTGTCTTAGCGCTTTATAGTCATGCGAATTGGGCATGTATTTCGACATGTGCATTACATCATCAACCTTGTCACGCAGTAGTGGCACGTCGCTGACGCTGCGGGAATAGGTGACGGAGGTGAATAGACCCAAGAATAGTTTTTCGCCGGTTACTTTGCCGTTTTTGTCGTAGACCTTCACGGCGATGGCGTCCATGGGGACGCGTCTGTGAACGGTGGCTAGGCGGTTGGTCTTTGATATTGAAACCGCAGGTAAGTCTTTGCGTAATTCTTGAAGGTTCCTTGGCAGACCTTCTTTGTTTTCTGTGATGTAGGCTGGTTTTACTTCGTTGTGCAGCAGACCGAGGCTTTTCCCGGTAAGTGTGCGGCTTTTGATGTTGCCTTTTTTATCGGTCACGAAGTCATATTCGCGGTAGCCCAAAAGCGTGAAATTGTTGTTGTGTAAGTAATCCAAGAAATCGCAATATCTTTGAATTTCATTGGATGGCGTTTTTGTTTTTGCGCTGGCTAGTTGATCTCTGGTGTCTTTTAATTTTACCAGCATTTCTCGCCAGTCACGGTTGGCGTAATATACGTCTTCCATGGCTGTATAAAGGCCTTCTTCCAGCTCTTTTAAAACTTGATCTGAAATGGTGTCTTTAATGTGGATGTGAATGTGGGATTGTTTAGTGTAGCCGTCTTTCTCTTTTGAAGAGACATCAACCAAGTTTTGGGTGCCGTCATATTTCGTATAGATAATGGGGTGAACAAGCAGATCGATTAGTAAGTTATGTCTGTTGATTTCAGCGGTTAGGGAGTCGACAAGAAACGCCATATCGTTACTGACGACGTCTATGACTGTTTTTCTGAGTTTGTCAGACTTTGTGACGGGGCAATAAATGCTGATTTTGGGGACATCTATATCCTTACGCTTTGCAAGGCGCCAATGTGAGTCAATCATTTCATGCAGTAAGTCGGCGTCAAATAGCTTTACGTCTTCGCTAGGTATGTACTGGCTTAATTCTTGTAAAAGCTTTTTCTTACTTTTGGGCGTGCTGGCCGGTAGTGATTTAACAACTTGGGCGGCTAATGATTTGGGCATGTTTTGCTATTTCTTTTTTGTTTGGAATGGCGCGGGCGGCCTTATTGGACGTTATATAATGTTTCACTGTTGAACAGTTGAGAACACTATAATGCATAATATGCATATTATATAGTTTTTCTACTGCTTTATAGGGTTGTATGTAAAAATTTGATGTTGCGGCGCGCAAAAATTACATCGAGTTTATGATTTCTTTTAGCTCTGCGCGCGTCCAGTTTGCACCAACCAGCTTTTCTCTTAAGTTTTGTTCGCGGTCAATGATGATGGTTTCTGGCAAGCGGAAAGTTTGAAACAAGCCTTGCGTTACCTGTGTATTTTCATCGAGCGCGATAAAGACGTTGGGTATGGATTTTAGATCGAATTTTTTACCAAGCTTGGTGATGAATTTATCCATGGCCGCGGCGTCATGGTCGGATGAAAGCGCGATTAGAACAACATCGTCTTTATGCGCCGCCGCTGTTTCTAGTAATAGTGGGAATTCTTTTACGCATGGTGGGCACCATGACGCCCAGAAATTTAGAATGACTATCTTGCCTTTAAAATCTTTAACGCTGTGCGTTTTGTCGAAGATGTCGGTGAAAGAAAAAGCGGGCGTTTGTTCACCGGCCTTGGGCGCCTCAGTTTCAATGGGCAGTTCCATGACTTTGGGTTTGCTGCTGTCCATATATATAGTCAGGCCGTATGTCAGCAGACCAATACAGAGTGCGATAAATATATTTAGGCGCATTATGTGCGGTGCTCCGTTTTCTTTTCTTTATATCTGATAAACGCCCACGCCCCACCTATGATTGTGGTTTCGGCGGCGCAGAAAATGATTAACCCGTATAAAATACCATCGATAAACCCGTATGAATGTAGGCCGACGCTGAGGAGGTTCACACCGAACCACGCAAGGGCGACTATTATATTGAGGTAGGCCGTGCCGGCAACAAAAGCGAGTGGTTTTAGGTGTCCGCTGAGGCGGCCATGTTGCAGCCAAATAATCCAAAGCACAATTAAAAGCGCGCCGTTTTCCTTTGGATCCCAGCCCCAAAAGCGGCCCCAAGATTGATCCGCCCAAATGCCGCCAAGCGCGGTGCCAACGGCGGTGAAAAATAGCGCGGCGATGGATATTTTATAAATTGAGCTTTGCAATTTTTTCAGTGATTTTGCTGCCGCCCCTTTGATGCGCATAAGAAGATATCCGTGCGCCAAACAGGCGGCGAAGACGCTGACGGCGTAGCCGATGGTGATGCATAGAACGTGCGTGGCGAGCCAAAAATTGGTGTTCAGGACAGCCACCAGCATTTCCATGCTTTGCCCGCTGGGGATGATATAGGGCGCGATGATGAGCATTGCTGCGGCAGATACTGCGCCCGCAAAAAGCGCCGCTTTATTTTGGGTGCGCAGATACATGATTACCGCAAAAAGCGCGCATATAAGCGATACGAAAATAACTGACTCGTACAGCGTGCCCACGGGCGGACGATCGAGCAGTAGGATGCGGGTGATTATTCCGCCGCTATGGATGAAGGCGCCCAAGGCCATTGTAGCTGGCGCGGTGATTTGGAGGAGTGCGCCGCTGGCGCGCAGCGTGCCAAGCAAGAGTAGGATGCTGGCGGCATATAAAGCCAAAGCCCAATGGAAGGGTTTGAAGGCGTTATATAAGATTTCCAGCTTTACTTTAAAGCCAGATATTTTGCTTTGGGTTAAAGCGTATGCGCTTTGGCTTGCGCTTTCCCATTGCTGCGTATTTTGAGTGCGGAAGGCGATGGCCATGTTTTTCCATGCATTCAGGTAGTCTTTGCTTTGCGGCGCGCCTTGCCCGTGCAGTATTAATGCCCATGGTGCGTACCATTCGCCGCCTTTTTCACCCCATGCGCCCGGGAAAATGCGTAGGCTTACGTTGCGCTCTCCGGCGATGCGGAATGTTTGTAGGTGAAAGGACAGGGCGGCGATTTCCGCTTCTTCTGCGCTGTAGTTATTTAGGTCTTCACCTTTGCGCGCCACTATTGATTTTAGGTCATCTAATATTTGCGGCTCTAGCTTGCTGATCGCCATGTAATCATTTGTGGCGCTTGATATTTGGCTCTGATATTTGGCTGGCAGTTTTATATCGAGCGGCAAAATAAGTGACAGGCTGCGCATTAATTGTATGAAGCTAAGTACGTTATCGTGCAGCTGTAAAAGCTGGCTTTGTTGGGCGGTTTTTTCTGTGGCGTCTTGTGCGATTAATGTTTCGACCTGCGCGCGTGTTTTTTTCAATCCGGGTTGTAGGGCGATTAGAGAAAAATGCTTTTTGTTTTCGTTTAAATCCAAGAGGTTTTTGAGTTCCTTATCTTGAATGAAAAACACATCACGCTGGGCGGCGCTGGCGGGGTCGAATAGAACCTCCATTAGCCATGCATTGGCGTTCATTTTTTCGATCTCTTCGCGCTGGGAAAATTGATTCAAATGCAGACGCGCGAAACTGTCCATCGGCTTGATACGCCCCTCGAACAAAATGGGTAGATGCGCAAAGGTTTTTGTGTCTAATTGTGCGGCCTTTGCGTTTGGCGAAAGGTTCAGGCTGATGAGGCTTAATAGCAGTATGATTATGATGTTTTTCATTGTGATTTTTTCCTGCTCATCACGATGAAAATATGCAGTAATAATCCCAGAGCAATGATGCCTGTCCCGATATAGGGAAAGAGGCGACCGCGGTTTTTAACGACCGATAAAATAGTTAGCTCTGTGTCTTCTGTGCGCTCGAACGAAGATTGGAAAAAGGTATAGCCCTTATAGCGTAGAGGCTCGTTCATTGCGATGCGGGCGGGCCAGCGGACGTCGCCGTCAATGACCTCTAGGGTGGAGAAATATTCGCGTGCCTTATCTGTGCCGGGATATTCTTCCTTTTCAAAATCGATGAGTTTGAGCGCGAAGGGTAGGGTGCGCTGCGCCTTACCAAATATGATGTTATAGGTTTCGCCGCCATGCGTGATTTCGATTGCTTTTGGCATGGCTTCGAAGGCGATATATATGCCGTTTTGCTCTTGGTTTTTTAAGCCTGATATTTCGAATGTC
>CAKZMN010000218.1 GCA_937128575.1 uncultured Alphaproteobacteria bacterium
GAAGTCTGGTGTGGCTTCCGCCCGAGAAAGATTTAGATCACCAGCTTGGCTAGCACCAAGAAAATTCAGGCCCTGACTTAGGGTTAAGCTTGTAATATTGTAGCCCTTAAATTTATCAGAAAAATCATAATCAATGTTGGCGCGTAAGGTGCGAATTTTGTCGCGCGATAGCTCTGTTCCTAAAATATCACTATCAGAATTTTTACTATCAAGCCCAATCCCGAGCGACAGGTTTTTGAGCCGCTGACGTATGAGATTCCACTCTAGTCCAATATTAAAGCCCGTTGATTTGCTTTCAATCTTATTGACCTTGAGTGTGTCCCCGGGCTGCGCATCAACATGGTTGGCGCTTAATTTCAAATTAAGCCCGCGATAAACAGGAATTGTATGATTAATGCTGATTTGTTTGAGCTCTTTAAATGGAACGCTGCTTGTTACCGATATTCTTGTTTGTTGCAACGGAATAATACTGGTGTCGTAGGAGGCGCTTACCTGATGGGGGCCTAAAAAATTTGATCCAAAATTATTATAGCTTATTGTGGCTGTACCGCGCGTATCTTGATCCAAGAGGGAAAGCTTAACCGCGCCTTCGTCTTCTGCTCCATTCATGGGTTCTAAAACGGCACGGACCGAAACGCCGGGCAAGTCGTTTAAGCGCAATAAGAAACTCTCTATTTTTTCGGCTTTAATGGGCTTGTGCGCTTTCAACGCTTCGATCATTCCGCCAATGACGCGCTTTTCTTTTAGCTCCCCAATTAATTCAACTTCGCCGATATATCCTTCGACCACTTGAATAACAACGGCGCTCTCGCCCTCGTCTAACTCTTGCGCAGGTACAAAGGCGCGGGAAAGGAAATATCCGCGATCACGGTAATATTGAGTAATATTATCGGCAATTTCCCAAATGCGGGATAATGCGATCTCTTGCCCAACATCGTCTTCGTAAATGCTTTTTATTTTCTCAGCCATAAACGTAGAGGCGCCTTGAAGATTGATACCCGTGAGTTTTAAGCGAACATCCTTGGCGCCCTCCGGTGCATTGGTCGATGAACTTTGAGAAACTTCAGAATCCAAAAGGGTGCTATCTGTGGTTGGTTGCTGAATATCAGGGCGCGCCTCTTGTCCCACGCGCGCAGCATCCGCTGTGGCTGGTATATTTTGCGCAGCAGCGGAAAAG
>CAKZMN010000219.1 GCA_937128575.1 uncultured Alphaproteobacteria bacterium
TTCCGCGTATTTAAATTCTTGCCTCAGCTTAATGGTTTCTTTTTCGCTGATTTTTTTACGTTTTCCGGAGTTTTTGTAGCTATCATTCACGCCGTTCACGAGTATGCGCACAACCTGATCCATGCTAGGGCTGTCCGTCGCAAGCCACGGGGCTTGTATTGATTTTTTTGGCGTTTCGTCTGTCATGTTTTTAATTTACGCTCAAATTCGTTAAACACCCGTTAAAATACACTATTTTTATATATTATGTCAATTAAATTGAGGTTGGCTTAATTAAGCACTTGCGTATGGTCGCGCGCCTTTATATATAAAGCTCAATTAAATTACTTAAAAAGGAATTACACGATGTCCACAGAGCGTACATTTTCAATTATTAAGCCGGACGCAACGCGCCGCAATCTTACTGGTGCTATCAATGCAATGATCGAGGGCGCTGGCCTACGTATCGTTGCGCAAAAGCGCATTCACATGGATATAGAAAAGGCTAAAGGCTTTTACGCCGTTCATAGCGAGCGTCCATTCTTTGGTGAGCTAACAGAATTCATGATCTCTGAGCCTGTTGTTGTTCAGGTTCTAGAAGGTGAAAACGCTGTTGCTGCGTACCGTAATGTTATGGG
This sequence comes from uncultured Alphaproteobacteria bacterium, assembly GCA_937128575.1. Classification (GTDB taxonomy): domain Bacteria; phylum Pseudomonadota; class Alphaproteobacteria; order Micavibrionales; family Micavibrionaceae; genus JAGRKE01. The sequence continues at coordinate 618 of CAKZMN010000219.1, forward strand.
CGCAACAAACCCAGAAGACGCCGATGCGGGTACAATCCGCAAGGAACACGCTCTTTCAATTGGTGAAAACTCTGTTCACGGTTCAGATAGCCTCGAAAATGCGGCGATCGAAATTAAGTACTTCTTCTCTGATGATGAGATTGTTGGTTAATCAACGTCGCTAATCAGTTTAGCAATAGAATCTTTAGCTCTCCGATTTGCGTCGGGGAGCTTTTCTATATTTTGGCGCGCCGTTTCGATATCGCCGTTCTTGGCTGAGTTTTCAATCACGTCCGATATATCGCTAATGATCTTTACGCCAAAATTGGCGGCCATACCCTTAATTTCATGAGCTTTGTCGCGCATGACCTCTGTGTCATCACTATCTTTAATAGAAAGCAAATCATCAATAATACTATCCGCTGTGGTGACGTAGCTCTCCATGAGAGTGCTAAATTGCTCTGCGCCTAAAGTATCGATTAGGTTTTGAGCGGCCTGCATATCCAAAACAGAATTTTCTTCATTTTCTGACGCTTCTATTTTTGCATCAGCGTCAGCAAAGGAATCGAATTCTTTGCTCGCAGTTTCGGCAGCGAAATCGAGCAGGGCGCTGCTCTCTGAATCTTTGTTTTCTGCTGCCATTTCCGCCTCTGCTGAGGGCTCCTCTTGAAGTGAAGGTTCTTCTGCTTCAACGGCGTTAATGGCCTCTTCTGGCTTGGCAGTAGCCGGCTCGGCAGTTTTTGCAACCTTCAGTGTTCCATTTTGAATATCTTCTATAATTCCATACAGCTTTTCTGGATCAATAGGCTTGGCCAAGAACCCGTTCAGGCCGGCTTCATAATAACTATCAATATCTTCCTGTGACACATTGCCAGAAATCGCAATAATTGGAATTTGCGATTTTGATGTATCAGAGAGGCCTCTTATAAGCTTGGCGGTCTCCAACCCGCTCATGCCTGTCAAGTTGACATCACTTAAAACAGCATCAAAATTGTTGGTTTCCAAAAGGCCAATGGCTTCTTCTCCGCTGTCGACCATGTGGGTTGTGTGTCCGGCCTTGGCCAAGAACCCGGCCAAAACTTTTTGGTTCATTTCATTATCTTCAATGATGAGCAAATGCATTGGTGATGCGCTGTTCAGTTTTGGCGCAAGACCAGTAGAGTGCTCAATCGCATCAGAGGCCTCTGCGCGGCCCTTGTTCATTAAAATGCTGAAATGGAACGTGCTGCCGATATGTTCTTGGCTGGTGACGCTAATTGCGCCGCCCATGGCTTCAACCAAGCGTTTACAAATCGCAAGACCCAGACCAGTGCCACCATAGCGCCGTGAAACTGTGCTGTCGGCTTGCTCAAACGGAGTGAACAAACTCTCTTGCACGGCATCGGAAATGCCAATCCCTGTGTCTTCAACGGCAAAGTAAACTTCATAGTCTGCGGTGATTCCCTCTTGCTTGCCTGCAATGTCGGTAGCGCGCAGTTGAATTGTAACCTTACCTTCTTCGGTAAACTTAATAGCGTTATTGACTAAATTAAGCAGCACTTGGCGCAGGCGCGTTGGGTCGCCAATCACGTAGTCAGGAAAGCCGGGGGATATATCAACCTCAAGGGCAACTTCCTTATCTGCCGCATGACCAGACATTAACATCACAACGCCTTGCGCAAGCTTGCCTAAATCAAAATCAATAGCCTCAAGCTCCATCGAACCACGCTCAATTTTTTCAAAATCAAGAATGTCATTTAAAAGCGCCATCATCGTTTCGCCAGATTTTTGCACGGCGAGTAAATAATCTTTTTGATCCTTGTTCAGTGTCGTATCGCCCAAAAGACGCACCATGCCCAATATGCCTGTCATTGGCGTTCTGATTTCATGGCTAACAACGGCGAGGAAAGCTGACTTTGCGCGGTTCGCTTCATCTGCCATTTCTTTGGCTACGCGCATCTCTTCTGTGCGTTGCATTTCACGTTCACGTAAATCCGCCATTAGCTCTCGTTCGCGTTCAATAACGCGCAAGAGGCGCGCCTGGTCTGCCGATTCTTTTGAGTGCTTAAGGCGTGCTCTAGATTGAACCTCGCGGCTTTCTCGTGAGCGCTTATGACGATCCTCTTCTTCAAGCAATTCAATTTTCTTTTTAACCGCGAGCATGAAAAAATACGCCTGAGGAAAAAGGGCGAACCAATAGGCATTAACGCTATAGGTGTTTATAGGAAGTATATCTGCCGCCGCCATTGCGGTAATGCCGCCTCCGATAAAGATAGCGACCCACGCCGCGGCGTAATGAACGCCCGCATATTTCCCCGCCTGTCCCTTAAAAAAAGAAAGCGCGGCAATGATAAGTAAAATAGCGCTGGCCGGCACGAAGATTAGAAGATCATTGACGGTTGAGTTTTTGAACAAAAACAAGCCGATGAAACTACTGGCCGCGAGAAACCCAAAGCAGCCCATAAGCGCTAAGTTTTCTTTATGTTCATCCGTTGTGATGCGTAAGAAAAACTTGGTCATTATCAAACCAAGTAAGATACTCGCTGCGTATAGGAAGCTTAGAGCCTCTCCGAACAAATGAAAGCTAACGAGAAAATTCTTGCTGAGCAGGATAAATAAAAGACCATTTAAAAAATAATAACCGGAGAATAATAAATAATTTAAATTCCGCCTAATGAAGCTGACGGCCATGAAAAACCCAATTAAGCCCACAATAAACACAGCGATCATAATAAAGAAAGCGTCGCCATGACCGGTAATAGAAAGGTAATCGCGCTCTGTAATCAGAAACGGGGTAATCGTGTTTAAAAGGCTTTCTTCTGGATCAATGTAAACCGCGAACAGCTCGGTTTGTCCCTTGCGCAATTTAATGGGGACCGCTGCGCCAAAGGTATTTGATGCAGCTTTAACCTTGGATGTATCAATAATAGTTTCATCAATAGAGTGATTGCGTACCATAAGCGATTTGGCAATCGCGGCGCGTCCATCAATTAAGCGCCCGAAATGTAAAATCCAGTTTTCTGTGTTTGAAGTATTTGTAACAGAAAAAACAACCCACGTTGGCGCCGCATCAGGGCCAAAATTGATGCTGTTTTTATTCTGCCGCGCGCCGCGCAAATTATTCTGATGGCGATTTATGACGGCGTTATAGGTCAGGTGTTTTTCTGGATCTAGCGTTGCATAGCTTTGCGGACCAATAAATGTCAGTACGTTACTGCCGTCTAGCTGAACGCGCGCAGATTTAGTGATTTGTGCTTGCGCGATGTGCGTTGTTGAAAAAAAGGCGAGCGTTAGCAATAGCGCAGTAAACCCCCAAAGGAGCTTGCCTGGCATCGTTTTATTGTTATGCATGCGCTTAGTCTTAAGGGACATTAAACCCCGATATTTAATATGTTTCGCTCTATAAGGATTATAAAACGAAATGAATGGATAAAAGCTTAACGTTCTGCTTTTGATTTTACCAGCTGATGAGGGTAAGGCCAAGAACTATAAGAATGGCAACGGTAGCGATAGTGCCATACTTCATAAGCTTGGCGAATCCGTTCCATATTCCCTGTGCGTTTTCGAGTTGCTCTTCAGTGATTTTTACTGGTTTGTTCGTAGCCATTTTAACGCTCTTTTTTGTAACGGTTGATTTGATTTACACATGAATTAGACGCGAAAACACCATTAAACTCAAGGTTTAAGCGTCATTTTTTAATATATTTCCAGCAACGTGCGTAATGGCTTCGGGGTAGGCAAGATGCTCTTGCTCTAAAACGCGCGCCGCCAAAGTGTCTGGAGGGTCATTTTCTAAAATAGCGACCTGTTTTTGAACAATAATTGGCCCGCTATCCATTTCTGGCACAACGTAATGCACGCTGCAGCCTGCTGCCTTGTCGCCAGCCTCAATCGCACGTTCGTGGGTGTTTAGCCCCTTGTGCTTGGGCAATAGAGATGGGTGGATATTGATTATCTTCTCCGGCCAGTGGTCAATGAAATCTGCACTCAGAATGCGCATGAAGCCCGCCAAGCAAACTAAATCCGCGCTATAGGGGATAATTGTATTTTGAAGAGCCTTCTCAAACCCGGCTTTTGAGGCAAAGCTTTTATGATCGACCGTCTGCGTTGGAATGTCCGCTTGTTCTGCGCGCTGCAAGCCAAAAACATCGGGCTTGTTGGAAATGACCACAGCAATTTCTGCGGGGAATTTAGGAACCGCGCAGGCATCAATAATTGCTTGAAGGTTGCTGCCGCGTCCAGAAATCAGAACGGCCAGTTTAATCTTGTTGTTTGATCCGACTATCGCCATGTATCGATATTATCAATGATAATGGGCTGATCAGCGTCCGCGCGTTTCTCGATCGTACCAATGGTGAAAACGCTTTCGCCTTTTGATTCCAAAGTGGCCTTAATGCCTTCAGCTTGATCAGCGCGGCAAACAACAACCATACCTAACCCACAATTGAGGGTGGTTGCCATATCGTGAAGATCAAGATCACCAATTTCAACCAACCAGCGGAAAATCGTAGGCAATGTCCATGAGCTTGCATCAATGCGCGCTGTCACGTTTTCGGGTAAAACGCGGGGCACATTCTCATATAATCCACCGCCCGTAATATGCGCCATGCCTTTAATCGCTGGCTTGCCGTCTGCGCCCTTTGTCTTTAGCGCTTCAAGAATAGAGCGCACATAAATGCGTGTGGGCATTAAAATCAACTCGCCCAAAGACAGAGTGCTGTCAAACGGTGCGCGGCTTTCATAATCGAAATCTTCAGTGTTTTTGATCAATTGGCGAACAAGAGAAAAGC
>CAKZMN010000220.1 GCA_937128575.1 uncultured Alphaproteobacteria bacterium
ATCAGTGTTTTTTGATGCTGTGGCGGAATTACTGCGCCGCGCACATTTGGTTATTTGCAGATCCGGCGCTAGTACGGTTGCGGAAGTGACAACCGCCGGCCGTCCGGCTGTGTTCGTACCTTATCCCCATCATAAAGATCAGCAACAGAAAATGAACGCTGACGCCGTTGCTGACGTGGGTGGTGCGTGGATGATGACCGAAAGCGGATTTACGCAAGAAGCTTTGCTGGCACGTATAGAGAACTTTCTGCAAAACCCTCAGGTCTTGTTTCGTGCCGCAGAAAAGGCTAGAACATGCGGTAAGCCTGATGCAGCGCGCAAACTCGGTAATCTTGTGACGGCAATTGTATCTGGTTGGAACGATTAAATTAAAAAGGAAATAAAATAATGCAGGCTATGCCTCTAGATATAGGCACGCTCCATTTCGTCGGTATTGGCGGCATAGGTATGAGCGGCATTGCGGAAATTTTGAACACGCTTGGTTATGACGTCCAAGGGTCTGACTTGAAAGCGAGTGGTAACACAGATCGTTTGCAGGAGCAGGGCATTCGCATAGCAATTGGCCATGATGAAAGCCATATCAAAACGCCGGATGGGGAATTGCCCGCGGCAATTGTAATTTCATCCGCTGTTAAAAACGATAATCCCGAATTGCAAGCCGCGCGCACATATAAAGTGCCTGTTGTGCGCCGCGCAGAAATGCTGGCGGAGCTAATGAGATTGAAATGGGCAATCGCTATCGGCGGTACGCACGGTAAAACCACAACAACCTCCATGGTTGGTGAAATGCTACAAAGCGCTGACTTTGATCCTACGGTGATTAATGGCGGCATCGTCAATGCCTTCGGTAGCAACACACGCCTAGGCGAAAGCGAATGGATGGTTGTTGAGGCCGATGAAAGCGATGGCACCTTCACAAGGCTACCTGCGAGCGTGGCTGTTGTTACAAATATGGACGCTGAACATATGGAGCATTATGGCAGCTTTGAAAATGTGCGTGCGGCTTATCGTCAATTCGTTATGAATCTACCGTTCTATGGATATGCCGTGTTGTGCGTTGATCACCCAGAGGTGCAAGCGCTCATTCCATCTGTATCTGATCGCCGCGTAATCACATATGGCTTCTCGCAGCAGGCTGATGTGAAGGCGTCTAATGTTCGAATAGACGCAAACGGTTCCACTTTCGACGTGACATATGCGGCGTGGCTAAATGATGGTGAGGAGCTTGTCTTACGCGATGTTTTCTTGCCAATGCTGGGGGAGCATAACGTACAAAACTCTCTTGCGGCTCTGGCAATTGCCAAAGAAATGGGCGCGGCTGTGCCCACGCTCAAAAAAGGTTTGGCAAGCTTTAATGGTGTAAAGCGCCGTTTTACAAAAACAGGAGAAGCCCAAGGCATAACCGTTATAGATGATTACGCGCACCATCCTGTGGAAATTGAAACTGTTCTAAAAACAGCGCGCGTTGCGGCGCAAAGCCAAGGCGGCAAGGTGGTCGCGATAATGCAGCCCCACCGCTATTCGCGCCTTCAAGACTTATATGAAGAATTTTCCACCTGCTTCAATGACGCAGACAGCGTTATTATCGCCGATATATATGAGGCGGGCGAAGATCCAATAGAGGGCATCGATAAGCCGCATTTGGTCGCATCAATTGCCTCTCACGGGCATCGTTATGTGCAAGCATTATCCTCACGTGATGATCTGCCAAGGCTGATTGCTAATGTTGCGCAGCCCAATGACTTTGTGATCTTCATGGGGGCGGGGGACATTACGGCTTG
>CAKZMN010000221.1 GCA_937128575.1 uncultured Alphaproteobacteria bacterium
TTGAGGCCGCCATGTGCAGCGCGTTCATTGAAAGATTGATGCCAGGCGCAATCACTCCGCCCGCATAGGCGCCGTTTGCATCAATCACATCAAAAGTCGTGGCGGTACCAAAATCAATGACAATCGCTGGGGTTTTATAATGTTCAATCACCGCAATCGCATTGACCAACCTGTCGGCGCCAACTTCTTGCGGGTTTAGCAAATCAATCTCAATCCCGACCGTTTCATGATCAACCAAGATCGCGTCTTTTTTCAAATATTTCTGACAAAATTCACGAACATGGAAATTCGCCTCTGGCACAACGGAGCTAACGATCACGTCGCTTAAATCCGCCCATTCAATCCCGCCAAGGGTAAATAGCTCATTCAAAAATGACGCATACTCATCCTTACTACGCGCGGCCTCCGTTTGGCAGCGCCATGAATCAAGCAGCTCCTCGCCCTTATAAACGGCAAAAACTGTGTTCGTATTCCCAATATCAATCGCTAAAAGCATGTTACTCCTGAATATGTACGTCGCCCGCGCTTAGGGTTCTAACCTGCCCCTCATCATCGCGCAATATCAAACTACCATGACTATCAATATCATGAAACGTGCCGCGCGCCATATGTTTGCCCGCCCCAACCGTGATGGGTGTGCCCACCGGATGCGCCATAGAAAGCCACTCCGCTTTAATCGCCGCAAACCCTTCCGCGCCCCACTGTAGATATCGATCCTCGATCTCGTTTAAAATCGATTGCTGAACATCTTCTATTTTAATGTCAGACAAGGCGTAATCAGACAGCGCCGCGCCAATTTCTTTCGGGGCGCGCACAATATTCACCCCAATGCCAACCGCAACCCAATCAATGATGTTGTTACTATCCAGCTCGGTCTCAATCAATATCCCTGCGCATTTCTTACCGCCCAAAAACACATCATTCGGCCATTTCAAGGAAACATCATCCGGCTCCAAAACCAGCTCTTTAATCGCAGCCCCAATAGACGCACCAACAATAAGCGCCAATTGCCCAATGGCATTCAAGCCGCAAGATGGGCGTAGCAATAATGAGAAATAAAGATTACCGGGCTCCGACACCCAAACGCGGCCATGGCGACCACGACCACCATTTTGGCTTTTGGCCGTGACAACCTGCCCCTCGCCCGCGCCTTTTAACGCAAGCGCTTTTAGCTCGTCCTGCGTGCTGTGAACTTCATCATAGCGCTCTATGCTCCAGTTCACATTCATGCGTTTAACCGTCTTTTTAAGAGAATAGAACCGATGCTGCGCCCTGCGCACTCTCCACAATCAAGCTCGGCTTGAAAATGAAGGTCATCACGAAAAATACGCTGATGAACAAAATAATGCGGCGCGCAAATGGCATGTATTTATCGTACGGATCAACCGCCTCGTCAAAGAACATAACCTTGATAATGCGCAGATAATAATACGCCGCCACCACGGAGCTAACCACGCCCAGAACCGCCAAGATGTAAAATTCCTGCGCAACAGCGGCTTGGAAAATAAACAGCTTACCAAAGAAGCCAGCCATCGGCGGAATGCCGCTCATTGAAAACATCAAAATCGCCATACTATAGGCCAGCACCGGAGAATTCTTGGACAGTCCGCTCAAATCGCTAATGCGCTCAAGCGGGGTTTCATTACGCTGCATCGACAGCATGATCGCAAACACGCCCGCCGTCATCATCAGATAAATCAGCATATAAAGAATAACCGCCGCCGCGCCCTGTTCGGTTGCCACAACCAAACCAACCAACGCATAACCAACATGACCAATGGAGCTATAGGCCATCAAACGCTTGATATTATCCTGCGCAATCGCAGCAAATGCGCCAACAAACATGGACAGAACGGAAATCAAATATATAACCTGCTGCCACTGCTCAACCAATGAACCGAACGGCTCATACAGCAAGCGCATAAGCAGCGCGATGGCTGCAATTTTCGGCGCAATAGCAAACAGCGCTGTAACACTGGTCGGCGCGCCCTGATAAACATCCGGCGTCCACATATGGAACGGCGCGGCAGAAATTTTGAAGGCAAGCCCTGCCAAAATAAACACCAAACCAAACACAATGCCAAACGGCAAGAAATCAAGATTGCCAAGGGTCGTGCCAATCACGTCGAAATCAACGGAACCCGTAAAGCCGTAAATCAGCGATATACCAAACAGCAACATCCCGGAAGACAACGCGCCCAAGATGAAGTATTTAATGCCCGCCTCGGACGACTTCAAAGAATTACGATGAAACGCCGCCAGCACATAAAGGCTAAGCGATTGCAGCTCCAGCCCCATATAAAGCGCCAGCATATTATTCGCCGACACCATAAGCATCATGCCAATACCGGCGAAAATGACCAGTATCGGATACTCAAAACGCTCCATACCAATTTGCTTAATATAACGCACAGACAGCGCCAAAGACGCCATCAAACCAATTAAAATCAGCAGCTTCATAAAGCCGGTAAATTGGTCAAACTTGAACATACCGCTCAAAACGGTGTGCCCCTCCCAATTCAAACCAAGCAAGATGATCGCCGCAAGCCCCATCGCAAAAACACTGAACCATGACACGATGCGCGTCGCGTCATTACCGCGATTAACACCAACAATCAAAAGTCCCATCCCAACAAGCGCTAGGAAAATTTCCGGCAATAATGGAATTAAATTAAAATCGGTCATTGAATGCTCTCGCCATCATCTATGGTTACGTACTCGGCCTGCTCTAACTGCTCATTATAATGCGTCAGTAATTTCTCAACCGATGGTGATATCTTATCTGTCACAATCGTTGGCGAAACGCCCAGCCAAATCACTAGAATAATCAGCGGCAGCAATATCCCAAGCTCACGCTTATTCAGATCCGGCATTTTGGCGGCATCTTTATTCACCGCCTCACCAAACACAACGCGGCGATACAGCATCAACATATAAGCCGCGCCAAGCACAACACCAATAGAGGCCAGCGCCGCAACAATCGTATTCACCTGGAACACACCAAGCAGTGATAAAAATTCACCAACAAATCCGCTCGTCCCCGGCAAACCAACCGAGCCCAGCATAAAGATCATAAACACCGTCGCATAACGCGGCATGTTTTTAACAATCCCGCCATAACGGCCAATTTCACGCGTATGCAAACGGTCATAAACCACGCCAACACAAAGGAACAGCGCCGCAGAAATCAAACCATGGCTAAGCATTTGGAAAATCGCACCTTCAACGCCGTTCGTTGTCGCGCTGAATATGCCAAGCGTCACAAACCCCATATGCGCCACAGATGAATAAGCAATCAGCTTCTTCATATCTTGTTGGACCAAAGCAACCAGCGATGTGTAGACGATGGCGATTGCAGAGAGCCACAGCACCAAAGGCCCCATAACTTCGGACCCGACAGGGAACATCGGCAAGCTAAAGCGCAAGAAGCCATAGCCGCCCATCTTCAATAGGATCGCGGCCAGCACGACTGACCCGGCAGTCGGCGCTTGGACGTGTGCGTCAGGCAGCCATGTGTGGACAGGCCACATCGGCATCTTCACTGCGAAGCTCGCAAAGAAGGCAATCCACATTAAGGTTTGCGCCCCGCCGATGATCTGAATGCCGAGAAGCGAGAAGCTTTCAGAGCCAAAGCTATGTGTCATCAACGTGGGGATATCAGTCGTGCCCGCATCCACGAACATCGCGACCATCGCCACCAGCATCAGGACGGACCCAAGGAAGGTATAAAGAAAG
>CAKZMN010000222.1 GCA_937128575.1 uncultured Alphaproteobacteria bacterium
AGACTTAAAATCTGTTGTCCGTATGGGCGTGGGGGTTCAAGTCCCCCCACCCGCACCATTTTCAAGCAGACAAAGCCCTACCACACGTGGCATGTCGCTAATCTCATACACACCGCTGTAGTTTTAATGTATATTGAGATTCGTTGAAACGTGCATTCTGCGCGCCCGAGTAACTTTGCGAATATATATGTCCCCGACCCTCACCCATGGATTTAACGACGTTGAATCCATTATCGCCAAAACCATGAAATACCTCTCGATACCATCCGTTGTAGGTTTCGAGCATTTTTTTATGAACTTCCTCTATGAAGATTTCAAAAGCCTAGGCCTATCTGTTGTGAAATATCCTGGCCTGTTGGAGGTGCGCGGCAACAACCCAAGCGCCGCCATCCTATGCGCCCATATAGATCGCCACGGATTGGTCAGCTTAGGCGGCAATCAATTTGCCTACGCCGCGCAATATGTACGAGAAATCAAATATGGCGAGGAACACAAATCCTCTCGCAAAGAACTGGTAACCATCGCCAACCGGTTTGAAAATGAGAAGGTCTATGCCTACAACCCCAAAACGAATGAACGCCTCGGCAAGGGCTTGATCGGGGTTTGCACCGCGGGCGAAGATAAAGGTGACTCAATCTTCAAAGTGAACGGCATAGAAGAAGAAATTCCCTATGGCGTACCGCTAGCCTATGCCCGCATGGCCCGCGCGGAGGACGGAAATTTAAAAGGACAAATCGACAACACATTATCGTTGGGCGTTGTGCACGCCTTGTTCCGCGCAGGGTTTCAAGGCACAGCCTACCTCACAACAGAAGAGGAAATCGGCAAAAGCTGGATCCATATCGCCACCCACCTAGAGAGCGAAGGCATAGAAACGCAAGATTTGCTCGTGCTAGACACCAGCCCCTACCTAGATCACAACCCCATGGAAGAAGGCACGCTAGTCTTCCGCGATCGTGACCGCTTCGCCGAATTTAACAAGGGCCTTACAAAAACCCTGACCAAACGATGCAGAGACCTGAACATCGCCTTCACAGTGAAAGACAGAGAGATGCTAAAGGCGGGCAAGAATATAGACGAGATTGGTTCAACCGAGCTGGGACGCCTGACGCAAGAAATGGACCGCATGTGGACGGGCACAACCATTCAAATCCCGACCACCATGTATCACACCAGTTATGAGACAACGACTCGCAAGGCGATCAAAAACTATTACCGTTTTTTGAAAGACATATTGATCGACGATCCCATTGAGCTGGATATTAAAATGAAAGAGCCACTAGAAGCTTAGAGCTAAAACTAAGCCTGCCTTTCTAAATCACTAATCAACGCTTCAACGCGCGTCGCCGCAGCCGCCAATTGTGCCTCATCCACCGCGCGCAAAACAACGCTCAGGCCAATATTCCCATTCTTGAACTGCGGATAACTGCCGATATCGACCGTTTCAAAATCTTTTTGGATATCCGCCAAACCTTCCGCCACACTGCTCTCCGGCAGGCCGCAGCTAATCGTTTTTGACTGCACCGCGCTGCCCGGCTTTAAATGATCGTGGATGACATGATCAAACATCGCCTGCATGATGCGCGGCACCCCCGCCATCACAAACACATTCTCCACCACAAACCCCGGCGCACCAGAGACAGGATTCGGGATAAGCGCAGCGCCAATCGGCATCTGCGTCATTGTACGCCGCGCGGGCGTGAACTCATCCGCACCGTAATACTCCTCTAAAATACGAACGGCTTCCGCATTTTCTTCAATCTCCAAACCAAAGGCCTTCGCAATGCAGGCCGCGGTAATGTCATCATGCGTCGGCCCAATACCGCCCGTGGTGAAAACATAATCCAGCTGCGCGCGCAGAGCGTTCACCGCCTCAACAACTTTTTCCTCAACATCCGGCACCACCCGCACCTCAACCAGCGCGAGTCCACGCTTGTTCAATGCATCACCAATATGTTGTGTATTGGCATCGCGCGTGCGCCCCGACAAAATTTCATTGCCAACAATAACCAGCGCCGCCTTCGATATATTGGGGTCATTTAAATAGGACATAGATAAAAAAGCCTTATGCAACAAATGCAGTTTGAAATTAAAATTAAAGCCGCTGCGGTTGAAATTAGGCCGCAATACAGGTTATGTAGTCTTAAATAACGATAACAATATAATAGAGTGAATAAAAATATGATCAATCCGCAACAATCAAAATATAACGCAGACGGCATCGAGTTACACACGCCCGAAGATTTTGAAGGTATGCGCAAGGCTGGACAATTGGCCGCCGCAACGCTGGATATGATTACCGAACATGTCGTGCCCGGCGTCACGACCGAGGCACTAGATAAATTGTGTCATGACTTCGCCACCAAGAACGGCTCCATCCCCGCCCCATTGGGTTATGGCGGTGGAGAGGGGCGCATCCCCTTCCCCAAATCAATATGCACATCCATCAACCATGTTGTTTGCCACGGCATACCAGAGGATCGCCCATTGCGCGAGGGCGACATCGTAAACATCGATGTCACAGTTATCCTCGATGGCTGGCACGGCGACACATCCCGCATGTATTTGGTGGGCGATAAAATTCCAGTAAAAGCCAAGCGCCTCGTCGATGTTACTTACGAGTGCTTGATGCTGGGCATAGAGCAGGTAAAACCCGGCAACACATTGGGTGATGTTGGCTACGCCATTCAAGAACACGCCCATGCCAATCGCTTTTCTGTTGTTGAAGATTTCTGCGGCCACGGCCTTGGACGTGTGTTCCACGCCCCGCCATCCGTTATGCATTTCGGCGAGCCCGGCAAGGGCACCGTTCTAGAGGCCGGTATGTTTTTCACCATTGAACCCATGATCAATGCGGGTAAATTCCAAACCAAAATTCTGGCTGATGGCTGGACGGCGGTCACGCGTGATCGCTCTCTCTCCGCTCAATTCGAACACACACTCGCCGTCACCGATGACGGATTTGAAATTTTCACCCTCTCACCCAAGGGATTTACAAAACCGCCCTATGTCTAGCAGCGCCGAAAAAAAAGACACCCCGCATTATCACGGTCACCGTGATCGCCTGCGCGCGCGCTTCGTTGAAAATGGCGCGGATAGCTTGCAAGATTATGAGCTCATCGAACTTATCCTATTCATGGCCATCCCGCGCCGTGACGTGAAGCCCCTGGCTAAAACCCTGCTAGCAACTTTTGGCGGCCTACCGGAATTGATGAACGCAGACATAAATGCCCTAACCCGCATTGACGGCATCAGTGACAACACCGCCATCGCCCTTAAAACCATAACGACCACCGCCCACCGCGCTATGAAGCAAGACCTAATGAAGCGCCCGGTTTTAAACAACTGGACGCGCCTGATGGATTATTGCCAAAACACAATGGCGCACGAAACGCGTGAGCATTTCCGCATTTTGTTTCTCAATAAAAAGAACGAGATGATCGCCGATGAAATTCAGGGCTCCGGCACGGTCGACCACACCCCCGCCTATCCGCGTGAAATTATGAAGCGCGCACTTGAGCTTGGCGCCACCGCCCTCATCCTTGTTCACAATCACCCCAGCGGTGATTCGCGTCCATCACAGGCCGACATCGACATGACCAATACCATCATCCGCGCCGCCCAACCCTTCGAGGTAAAAATCCACGACCACATCGTCGTCAGCCGCGGCGGATATAGCAGTTTCAAGAACATGGGGTTAATCTAAACCACCATATAAACCGTGCACTTCAGTCATAACGCATCTATGAAATTTGACTTACATAGTCCAAAAACGGTATTGTCCCTATGTACATAAATTATAGCATGTGACGTTATGCATCGATTATTAGAATTTTTAAATACTAAAAGCTTGGCACAATCCAAAATATTATTGGTTGAAGATTGCCAAGAAGACACCATGCTTGCACAACGCATGATCGAAGACTATTGCTCCTACTCCCTCGTTCATCACGTAGAAACAAAAGCCGATGCGTGCATCGCTTTAACGAACGGTAAGTATGAGATAATCCTGCTTGATCTCGACTTACCGGACACCACGTCCATTGCAGATGTTCAAAAAATTCGCTGCTACGCGCCGGAAACACCGCTTATCGTTGTAACGGGAACGCCCACGAAAAAAGTACTCGGCGATGTAAAAAATTATGGAGCAGATGGCATCATCAACAAAAGCGCGCTCACCAACCTCCCATTCTCCGCACCCATCGAACGGGCGGTTGATAATATCGCCTCCTACTAGCTCAGCTTTATCCCCCATCCACATTTTAT
>CAKZMN010000223.1 GCA_937128575.1 uncultured Alphaproteobacteria bacterium
AAGTGTAAAAACACTTGGAGTTGGTGAACAGCAGATGGTAGAGATTGCAAAAGCTTTATCTGAAAATGCTCGTATCGTGATATTCGATGAGCCGACCAGTTCCCTCACAGACCAAGAAATTAAACAACTCTTCTTGCTCATTCAAAAGTAGAACAACTTCATAGCTGGTTAACCCCTCGCGCACGGTCACTTGGCGCTGCACGACTTTGCCTTGCTTAAGCTGGGCAACGATGCGCTGAATGCTGGCGCGCGGCGGAATTTCATATTCACCGGCCTTAAGATCACTGGCGGAGTCTTGTGCTTTTAAGGCGAGCTTGAAGATTAAAATATCGCGCTCACGATCAAAGGCATTGATATCAAGAAGTTGCTGCGCAATTGCGCCGCTACTGCTGCCTGTGGGGATGTTGATTGTTACGGGCTGGCTGTGCGCGCCGGGGGCCTTGAATTCACGCAAAACCCAGAAGCCAGAAAGGGCGACAAGCACCGTGGCAATGGTCATGCTATATACGATAAATCCAAGGGCGAGTTTGGAGCGCAGCGCCATCTCTACACGGCCTTGATGATAAGCGAGGCGTTCGTGCCGCCAAACCCGAAGGAGTTGGTCAGCGCGGCCTTAACCGTTTTCTCTTTTGCCTCATGCGGAATAAGGTCGATGCCCTGACAGGGCTCTGACACATTATCCAAATTAAGCGTTGGCGGCATAATGCCGGTCTGCAAAGCCTTGGTGGTGTAGATCGCTTCTAATGCGCCCGCCGCGCCAAGGGCGTGACCAATCGCAGATTTAGTGGAGCTCATGGAAATACCGTCAATCGCGCTGCCGAACAGACGTTTCACGGCGGTACATTCAATGCCATCACCAACGGGCGTTGATGTGCCATGCGCGTTGATATAATCAATGTCTTCCGCAGCAAGGCCAGAGCGCTTAAGCGCCGCTTCCATCGCGCGATATCCGCCATTGCCATCTTCGGCAGGGGACGTAATATGGTGCGCATCACCAGACAGGCCGTAACCAACAATTTCGCCGTAAATCTTGGCGCCGCGCGCTTTCGCGTGCTCATATTCTTCTAACACGACAACACCTGCGCCCTCCGCAATAACGAAGCCATCACGGCCTTCATCAAACGGGCGGGATCCTTCGGTTGGGCGATCATTATAATCCGTAGATAGCGCGCGCACCGCGGCGAAACTTGCAACGCCCAAACGGTTCACGGCCGCTTCTGCGCCGCCGGCCACCATAACATCGGCATCATCCAGCATAATCAAACGCGCCGCATCACCAATAGCGTGCGTACCCGATGCACAGGCCGTCACAACAGAGTGGTTGGGCCCGCGAAATCCGTATTTAATTGAAACATGACCAGAGGCCAAATTGATAAGCATCGCCGGATTGGCGAAGGGGGAAATGCGTCGCGGCCCGCGTGTATGCAGAACCTGTGACGTGTTATCCATTGTAGCAAGTCCGCCAATGCCGGAGCCAATCATAACGCCTGTGCGGTTTTGATCTTGCTCATTGGCCGGTTTCCAGCCGCTATCCTCAACCGCTTCATGCGCGGCGGACAAGGCGTAAATTGTGAAGTCATCAATTTTACGCTGCTCTTTTGGCTCAACGTATAAATTGGGATTAAACGCGCCGCCAGTGGGGGCTTCATCATCGCTGCGCGGAATTACCCCAGCAATCTGCGAAGAAATATCGGATACATCGAAATGCTCGATCTTCTGAAGACCGCTTTTCCCGGCTGTAATCTCCGACCAATTGTGATCCACACCCATACCAAGGGGGGAAACCATACCCAAACCTGTAATAACAACACGTCTCATCGACTCATCCTCGTGTATAAAACGAAACAAAACTTAGTAGTCTATATAGCACAAACCCCGCTGGTGTGGCGGGGAATGTGTAAAAATTCTATGAAAAGCTGAGTATTATTCAGCAGCATTCTTCTTGATGAAACTTACAGCATCGCCAACAGTTTGAATGTTTTCGGCTGCATCATCAGGGATTTCAACGCTGAATTCTTCTTCAAACGCCATAACTAGCTCAACTGTGTCTAGTGAGTCTGCGCCCAAATCATCAATGAAGCTCGCAGTTTCAACAACTTTGTCTTCTTCAACACTTAAATGTTCGACAACGATTTTCTTTACGCGTTCTGCAACATCACTCATGGTTTATTCCTTACTTTGTTTATTTAAACTTTAATAATCTACTGCAATAGATTTCGGGGACTTTACCAATCCACCTTACAATTGCAAGCAATTTTATGAACCTAGCTTATTTGTTTTTTACTGAGAAGGGCTTTTTGTTTCCAATGGCTTCCTCAATGTGGATAAGCGCGTTAAAAACCTCATGCGCCCCCGCAGATTTCAAGGTTTCGGCGTGGGTCTCTGGGCTATGGTGCGTCCCGGTAAAGCCATAAGTTGTCATGCCTGCGGCAACCCCCGCGCGCACGCCAACCGTGCTATCCTCAATCACCAATGTGTTTTCCGGCGCCGCGCCCAGCTTTGCCGCGGCCATTAAAAACAAATCCGGCGCGGGCTTTGGGTTTTCAACGTCTAGCCCAGTAAAAATATGCTCAGTTTCGAAATAGGGCAGAAGGCCCGCAATCTCTAGAGAGTAAAAAACATCGTTGCGCTGTAAATTGGACGCCGCGCATATTGT
The DNA here is from genome assembly GCA_937128575.1 of uncultured Alphaproteobacteria bacterium. Lineage (GTDB taxonomy): Bacteria > Pseudomonadota > Alphaproteobacteria > Micavibrionales > Micavibrionaceae > JAGRKE01. The sequence continues at coordinate 2,657 of CAKZMN010000223.1, forward strand.
GGAATGTGCCTTCGACGCATACACCAACTCTGCCGCCCCCGCAATGGGTTTTTGATGGGTCGGGATCATCGCCTTGGCGCGCGCCACATATCGCTGGCTGATGTCTTGGGGGAAGGTGCGCCCGGTTTCGGCGGCTATGTCCGCGATAATCTGGCTAAAGCGCTTACCGACAAAATGCGTCATGGCGTGATCCATGTCATATTGCGGCAGGCCTTGCTGCGCCAATAATTCACACACGGCTAAATTATTCAGATATTCCGTATCCGCAAGCGTACCGTCACAATCAAAGATGATGAGGTCATAAAACATAGTAAAAACCTATTATGTTTTTTTGTCTAATGTAACCTAGTTTAGCTATGAATATGATCGTTATCTATTTTTGGCTCATCCGCCTTATAGAGAGCTTTTTTTTGCAGGTCATCTTTAAAAATTTTAATTAGTGAAGATACATCCACTGAAGAATTTATATGTAAATATTCTTCAGCTTTCTTTCCGGATTTTGTTTCGCCTAGGCGAGTTTTAAATGCACGCTCTAATTCTTCCACGAGGTATGCTTTGTCGAGAGAATCAAAAGATAAATCATTTTCGAGTTCGAAATTTAAACCAATTTCACTAGCCTCTTCACTGCTGTTGTTTGAAACGACTCTTTTTACGATACTTTCAATCTCAGAATCGTTGTAAATTTTTATGCTGTTTTTTGATTCTTCATCCTGAGAATTTTTAAATAAATTACGCAGTAGCATGTCTGTTCTCCCTACATTCTTGAACATCAGGATAGATTATAGTTTTTAAAAATTATGTCAACTAAATCATCGCCATGCCGCCATTAACATGGACGGTGTGACCAGTGACATAAGAAGCTTCATCGGAGGCCAAATAAACCGCCGCCGCCGCAATATCATCCGCCGCGCCCATTTTGCCCGCCGGGATCGTGGAATTGATTTTATCCTTTTGATCATCAGTAAGCGCATCTGTCATCGCCGTGGCAATAAAGCCCGGCGCGATGCAGTTCACCGTGATGCCGCGTGAGGCAATTTCCTGACCCATCGCCTTGCTCCAGCCAATCATGCCGGCCTTTGACGCCACATAATTACACTGCCCCGGATTACCGGTTACGCCCACAACGGATGCGATATTGATGATGCGGCCTGTGCGGCGCTTCATCATGCCGCGCTGCACGGCCTTCGCCAGCTTGAACGTCGCGCCCATATTCACATCAATAACCGTTTGCCAATCATCATCTGACATGCGCATGGAAAGACCATCACGCGTCAGGCCAGCATTATTCACGAGGATATCAACTTGGCCCATCGCCTCATCGGCGCGCTTTACTAGATCTGTAATCGCTTCGCTGTCTGATAAATCAGCAGGCAGAACAGAAACGCGATCGCCTAGATCGGACGCCAGAGCGCTAAGTTTTTCTTCATTACGACCAGAAATGCCAACATGCGCCCCTTGCGCGTGCAATGCCTTCGCAATCGCGCCGCCAATGCCGCCCGTTGCGCCCGTTACCAATGCCGTTTTACCTGTTAAATTGAACATATGATCTATCCTTTTAATTTTGTAATGAGCGCTTCAATTTGCTCGGGTGTGCCGACGCTCTGGCAGGAAATTTCCTTATCAATGCGCCTTGCCAATCCAGATAACACTTTACCGGCGCCAAGCTCAACCATTTCTGTCACGCCTTGCGCGCCCATCCATAGGACAGATTCGCGCCAGCGCACCATGCCGGTGACCTGATCAACCAACAAATTGCGAATGGTGTCTGGGTCTGTTTCGGCCTTGGCCGTCACGTTTGAAACAACGGGAACGACAGGCGCGTTCATTGTTGTTTCGGCGAGCGCCTCTGCCATTGCATCGGCGGCGGGCTGCATAAGGGCGCAATGGAACGGCGCACTAACGGGCAGGATAACCGCGCGCTTTGCGCCTTTTTCTGTGGCAAGGGCAACGGCGCGTTCAACGGCGGCCTTGCTACCGCTAACCACGACTTGGCCAACGGAATTATCATTTGCGCCCTGACAGACGTCATCGCCTGCGGCTTCTTTTGCAATATTAATGACATCTTCGAATTCAAGGCCGAGAATAGCAGCCATAGAGCCAACGCCAACGGGCACGGCCTTTTGCATGGATTGACCACGCAGTTTCAAAAGGCGCGCTGTATCGGCGATACTAAAGGTGCCTGCCGCCGTAAGCGCAGAATATTCACCAAGAGAGTGCCCAGCAACAAATTTACAGCTTTGCGCGATATCAATGCCCTGACTTTCTAAAACGCGCACCACCGCCATGGATACAGCCATAAGAGCGGGCTGAGTATTCTCGGTTAAATTCAGGTCATCCTCGCTACCTTCGAACATGATTTTGGATAAATCTTGCGATAGTGATTCGTCAATTTCTTGAAAAACGGCGCGCGCTTCACCGTAATTATCGGCGAGTTCCCTGCCCATACCGATAAATTGTGACCCCTGACCGGGAAAGATAAAACTCATGCTCATTTGCTCTCCAATGCTTTGTTTTTGTGTTTATATTAGTGAAACAATATTATATTAACTTCAACCACCGTGTATTTTTATTACACTTTTATACGCTCTAATTTGCAAAAATTGTTTGCGCAAATACTATTCTTGTGTAATTCTAATCGGACTTAACAAAAAAGCGCACACTATTAAAGAGGCAATATTTATAAATTGTCCGAAGGTGCGACAGCTACTGCTTTCATAGAGTTCAGAGTTTTAAAGTGTTTTTTATTTTGTAATTGCACAAGGAACATCTGCCCGTGAAGCGCAGTAAATAATGGATCTGACAGGATTTAGGGAGATTAAGAAAATGGGCGTATTTGTATATAACCGTATTAAAAATTTGATCGAAGAAACCAATGATGCGTTTGCGTCATGCCGTGGTTCGGTTAATTCCGATTATGCTGAATTTGCCACTATGTCTTTGGCTGATTTCAAAAATGCGTTGCAAGACCCGCGTTTGACGCGTGATGACCTGATGAAAATCCTGCGCACGGGCACAACCGAGCATAAATCCGCCGACCCAGAAAGCTGCTGGGCCACCTTTATGGCGCATTATATTGCGCGCGGTGCGAACAAAAACACTTCCAAAGTCGATGAATATTCGGCAAACCGTGTTTGGAACAAAATGATTGATCAGGCGCTATCAAAAGAAAAGTCTTGATTTTTCTCGCCTAATCACCGATATTCCACTCGATTTTTATAAATCACTAACATAAACCTCGCTGGCATCAAGTATGTCAGCTAATACCGCTCTTGGATCTAAGGCTCTTCATAGAGAAGCCAAAAGCAGTAAAACCCGTGAGGAGATAATATATGCCTTATTATGAAACCGTGTTTATGGCACGGCAAGATTTGTCTGAAGCGCAAGTGAAAGACATCACCGAGAAATACTCCAAAGTCCTAACGGATCAGGGAGCAAAAATCCTTAAAACAGAAAATTGGGGTCTTCGTAACCTCGCTTACCGCATCAGCAAAAGCCGTAAAGCACATTATGTGTTGCTTGAAGTTGAAGGTCCAGGCGAAGCTGTTATCGAACTAGAGCGTCTTTTAGGTCTAGATGAAGATATCATGAGAAGCCTGACCACACGTCTTGAAGAAGCCACAGACGGCCCTTCACCGATCATGGATAAGCCAAGCCGCGATGATGATCGCCCAAGAAAACCTAGAGAAGAAAAGGAAGCCGCGTAATGAGTGACCGTCCAACAAAAGCGCCGTTTTTCCGTCGCAAAAAAACATGTCCATTTACTGGCCCAGGTGCGCCGGCAATTGATTGGAAAGATACACGTCTATTGGGACGTTATATTTCCGAGCGTGGCAAAATCATCCCAAGCCGCATCACGGCCGTTTCACAAAAGAAACAGCGTGAATTGGCAAAAGCGATCAAACAAGCTCGTTTCATGGGTCTTATGCCATATGTGAACAACGAAGTGGACGCGGGTCATCAAGGCCACGGCGGCCGCCGCTAGACCGTTAGAAAAGGAATAAGATAATGGCTACACAAGTTATACTTTTGGAACGCGTGGAAAAACTAGGTGGAATGGGTGACGTTGTCTCCGTTAAGCCGGGTTATGCACGTAACTTCCTTTTGCCACAGAAAAAAGCTCTGCGCGCAAGCAAGGAAAACATCGCTTATTTCGAAGCCAAGAAGAAATTCTTCGAAGCTGAGAATGACAAACAGAAAAAAGAAGCTGAGAAGATGGTTAAAGGCCTTGATGGTCTTAAAATATCTTTGGTTCGTCAGGCATCTGAATCTGGCAAGCTGTTCGGTTCTGTAAATGCACGCGATATTGCAGATCAAATTATCGAGCAATCTAAGCAAGATATTTCACGTCAAATGATCCACCTAAACCAAAACTTCAAAACAATTGGTCTGTTCCCCGTTGATGTGGCACTGCACCCAGAAGTTAAAGTTGAAGTGATCGTGAATATTGCACGCTCTGTAGAAGAAGCTGAAATTCAAGCGAAAACCGGTAAGGCACTTGTTGCTGACGGTAGCCGCGATGAAGCTCCAGCTCAGCCTGTTGTTGAAGATGCATTGGAAGATGTGCTTGAAGACGGCGCATTGGAAGCAGAAAAAGAGAAGCTAGAGCAAGCTGAAGTTGACGCACAAGCCGAAGCTGCCCTTGAAGCTGAGCGCGCAGAAAAAGCAGCCGAGAAAAAGGCCGCTAAAGAAGCCGCGGAAGCCGAAGCTGCTGAAGCCGCCGAAGCAGATGCTGAAACGTCTGAAGACGCTGCAAGCGAAGAATAATAAGAGCTATCCCCGATATTCACAGGGGAGAATAAATATAAGGCTAGCGAGCGCGTCATGTGTTTGCTAGCCTTTTTTCATGACCGCAAACACAGCACTAAAAAATCCTGCCGGGGATGATGACCGGCTGAGCTATCGTATATCCCCCCATAACCAAGAGGCGGAGCAAGGCTTGCTCGGCGCGCTTTTGGTGGATAACCGCGCACTGGAAAAGGTAAGTGATTTCCTGAAGGCCGAGCATTTCTTTATGCCGGCGCACCAACGCGTTTATGAATCGATCCTAAAGCTGATTGATCGCGGGCAAAACGCCTCTCCGGTCACACTAAAAAATTACTTTGAAAATGATGATGACCTCCAAGAAGTAGGCGGCGCAGAATATCTGGCTGATCTTGCCGGAAGTGTGGTCAGCGTCATCAACGCCGCCGATTATGGGCGCGCGATTTATGACCTGCATATGCGCCGCGAGCTTATCGCTCTGGGCGAGGAGGTTGTGAATGAAAGCTACAGCCACACGCTGGAGGTAACGCCAACAGATACGATTGAGCGCGCCGAAGCGCGTCTATATGAATTGGCCGAAAGCGGAGAGACAAAGGGTAACTTCATAACGCTGCGCGATTCGGTGATTACCGCGATTGAAATGGCGGAAAAGGCCTATAAAACCGATGGTAATGTAACCGGGGTCACGACCGGCCTGATCGATATGGATAAAAAGCTGGGCGGCTTGCAAAATTCTGACTTGCTGATCTTGGCGGGTCGTCCATCCATGGGTAAAACCGCGCTGGCGGTTAATGTTGCGTTTAACGCGGCCAAAAAATACATGGAGACCGGCGGCGAAGAAGGCGCGCGCGTTGGGTTTTATTCTCTGGAAATGGCGGCGGAACAGCTAGCTACGCGTATTTTATCTGACCAATCCAACATATCGGGCGATGCGATTAAAAAGGGTAACATCAAGCAAGATGATTTCCGTAAATTCGTAGAAGCCTCACAAATTTTGAGCCAAGTGCCGCTTTATATCGATGACACGCCCGCTCTATCTATCAGCGCAGTGCGCGCCAGAGCCCGCAGGCTAAAGCGCCAGCATGGTTTGGATTTGCTGGTGGTGGACTATCTACAGCTATTGCGCGGAACTGGTTCAAAGC
>CAKZMN010000224.1 GCA_937128575.1 uncultured Alphaproteobacteria bacterium
GACGCCGGCGCGCCGTAATATGAATAACGATAAAAACTTTAGTAATCCAATTGCCGCGTATGATCACCGGATTTCTCATTTGCAAGAAGAGCTGAAGAGCGAAGATGTTTACGCGTCAGAAAAAGAAAAAATCGCAGAGCGTATTGAACAGCTGGAAGCGGAGAGTGTTGGTCCGGCGGCTAAATTTCAGCGCGTCGAACGTGACTTGGCGCAGGCCACATTGAAGTATAAGACGTTCAACCGTACGCAATATAAAACCGTCGACATCACCAAGGAAATGGAAAAGGCGCGCGATTGGTTAAACGATAAGGAGCAAGCGGCCCAGCTTAATAATTCAGCGACAATGCGTAAGGAATTTCCGGGGCTTCATAAGATGCTTTCCGATGGGAAATACACGCTATGGAATGATGTGGCGCAAAAATTGGGTGATATTGATAAAACGATTAGTAGGCAGAAGCCTTATAGCGCTAAAGAAAAAAGCGCACTTGTGAAAACGTGGAAGCAGGCGAATAAGGTTGATCAACGTCTAGAGGGGCTTGAGAAAAAGAGTGATGCGCTGGCTAAAGAATATAAAGATATGAAGGCGCGCGGCGTTTCTCCGGATAGTGATGAGTTTCAAGATTTGAGAAAAGACATTGAAAAATTTGCGCGCCAAAAAGACAAAATCATTGGCAGGATTGATGTGGCAGGCACGCTTGAAGGTAATAAATATTTGAAGGCTGATGATAAGCGTGCGCAATTTAAAGAATCTAAAGGCGAAGTATTTGAAGTCGGCATGGAAAAGCATCTGCATGTTCCGGGTGTGCGCGTTTTGGATAACCCGCTTTCCACCCAGCGATAGTTTGGGGCGGGCTTAAAGTCTGCCCTTGCGTTTTTTGCCGCGCTGTTAGTATCCTTAATGCAGCAATAGACTTACAGATCCCAAAAGAGAATTTACATGTCAGATCAAGAATATCCTGATTTACAGCAAGTTACTGAAAAGAAGCTAACGAGTGAGCGTTATCCAGAATTGCTGGAGGCGATTGAGCTGTTATATATCAAAAACAATATGAGTGCGCGCATACGTTTAATTCAAGAATGGCCGGATGTAGCGCGGCGCATTTTGGGTGATGAGCTGATCCGCTATGATATGGATGGGGCGGATGATTTGGATCGCCGCGCAGTTTTAGAAGATGAGGCGGAAGAGCGCCGCCTTGCGCTTTATGAAACGGTCAAAAATCTGGAAGATGAAAGCGTTAAAAAAGGTGTTTTGCAGCTAGATTATGTTGAGGGTTTAGTTAAGGAAATGGGGCGAGAGTTTTCCTCTTTTCTTTATGCCCCGCATATCGTGGATAAATTTTTGGGCGCGGCGCCGAAGGTGGAGACGCCGGAACCGGAAGCCAAACCTGCCCCGCCAGCGGCGCAAAATGTTGATGAAATTGTTCCTGTTTCAGTTGAGGCGTCGATGCCAGATGTTGCGCCTATTGATGTTCAAAAAGAGCCGGCTTCTAAACCGAAGGTAACGGCGAAATTTCAGATTATGCCTAAGTCAGATATGCCAGATGTGAAGCCGATTGACACGCCTGCGCCGCCGAAAGATAAGGCGTCTTAGGTCTAAGGCTTTAGTTTTTTCAAACTGATAATTAATAGCATTAAGATCAAAACTGCGCCGGCCTGATGCATGACGGCGATGGGTAAATGCACCTTGCTAAATAGCGTTGCGATTCCCAACCCGACCTGTGCAATAATGACGATTGCTAACGCATTTATTGCCGGAAAATTATTCTTCATGAGCACCGCGCGAAGCCAAAATGATAGTGTGATGATTGCCGTGCCTATTGCAAGCCAGCGATGGGTGAATTGTACGCCGCCATGCGTTTCAAATAAATTAATCCAAAACGGAGTGTATTGATTTATATCTCCCGGTAGCCAATGCTCTGACATCTTTGGGAAGTGTTCATTATAGACAAGCCCGGCATCTAGGCCGGCGGTGTAGGCGCCCCAAAACATTGTTAGTATATATGCGCCCAGAACAATGATGCCGTGCGTATATAGAGCGGAATTTGGACGCTTGTTTGTCGGTCTTAATGACAGGCCGAGCCATAGTAAAACAGCAACAATTAGGAAGGCCAATGACAGGTGCGCGGCGAGGCGATAATGCGATACGTCGGGCATATCCGTCAGGCCGCTTTTGACCATGTACCATCCCATTAATCCCTGCAAACCGCCGAGCAATAATCCAGCCAATAATTTTAATTTATATCCCGGCGGGATCATTTTTTTAACCCAAAAAAATAACAAAGGCAGGGCATAGGCGAGGCCAATCATTCTTCCCAAAAATCTATGAAACCATTCCCAGAAAAAAATGTTTTTGAAGTCATGGATGTTCATCCAGAAGTTTTGTTTTTGGTATTCTGGTGATTGTTTATACAGATTGAAAACGCGGCTCCATTCTTCCTCGCTTAAGGGGGGAAGGGTGCCCATTAATGGTCGCCATTCGACCATGGATAATCCGGAATCGGTCAGGCGCGTGATTGCACCGACAATGATCATGATATAAACCAGCCCACAACAAGCGAACAGCCAGTAGGCGATGGGTTTTGAATTTGGGTTTTGTGCAGCGTCCATGGCTTTGATTATCCTTACATCGATAGACATAGTTTTTTTTGAAGGCGCTGACAATAGGCCCTTGAAAAGAATAAGCATTGCCGCGGAGGGCTAGAGTTGATAAATAGCTTGTTATGGCTCGTTTTGATTTCATAGAATCTTCGGCATCCGGCTACCGGTTTTTAATGCACCATCACAGTATTGTTGGGCGCATCGCGCTTGTACCTTTATTGATTAAGGTTGCGAGCTTTGTTTTGATTGCGGCGTTGGATATGAATGAGGCCTATTTGCGCCAAGGCTTGTTTTTGATTCCCTCTTATTTTGCTGAAGGGTGGCTGGTTGCGCAGCTTATCCGGCTTGCTCTTTTTAAAGAGACGTGGCCCGCCATGTTAAGCGGTGATCGCAAGAAAGATATGAATCTGCTGCATATGCGTTTTCGTAGCATCATGAGCGCCACAATAATTTATGTGCTTATTAAGCTTGTTTTGTCTTTTGCATCTGGCCTGATTATGCAGGGTAACGCCGTGTATCAAACGGCGGAAACGCCAGAGCCATCGTCCGGCGCGTTTTTCATTGCGATCTTGGTTATTGCCGTCACGGTTTGGGCCTTCCGGTTTTTATGGCTCTACATCCCCGCGGCGATGGGATATTCGCTTAAGGGTTTTGTTAAGGTGATCGCGCCTTATCAGATGTCTATCTATATGATTGCGACTTGGCTTTTATGCTTCATACCGCTGGCGATTATATTCGTGATGGTGTCTGAAGTTTTTGTTTCGGCTTTCCCTAGCCCGGAAGCGGCGCAAGCGTCGGAAGCTTACAAATATGCGATGGTTGGTGTGCAGGCGGTGCTTGAGCTGTTGATCACGATTGTGTCCAGTGTGGCGATGGCCTATGGGATATATGGTTTGTATCATGGTGGGCAAAAGAAATCGTGAAGATTTACGTGACAGATATGGATGGTAAGCAGCATGCGCTGGACGCGGTTGAGGGATGGCGCGTGATGGAGATTATTCGCGATCACGGCCTGCCGATTAAGGCAGAGTGTGGCGGTGCGTGTGCATGTGCGACGTGCCATGTCTATGTCGACGAAGCGTTTCTGGAGAAAACTGGTTCAGCCGAAGACATGGAGCAATCCATGCTCGATTTTGCTGAAAACGTTCAACCCAATTCCCGTTTGTCCTGCCAGATCAGCGTCGGCGACGAGCTTGATGGTCTGAAAGTGACGACGCCCGAAAGCCAGCACTAGCCTTTCGGCGTTAAAGATCGGCGCCCCTGCCAATGGTGGGGGCGTTTTTATACGTTGTAACGTGGCGTTAGACCTTGGTTCCGGTTTGGAACTGATTATGTCATGGCAACGACTTTCATCCTCCCAGAGGCGATCACATGACGACTTATACAGAGCTGTTAGCGGGCCTGCAGCGAAATAGCGACGACTCTATCGAGGCACATATTCCCGCGTCCTGGATGCAAGGCCGAACCACCTATGGCGGGCTCACCGCGGCTTTATCGCTGCAAGGCGCGATGCGGCTGGTCGACGATATTCCGATCCGCTCGGCGCAAGTCGCTTTTGTCGGTCCGGTTGGCGGCGATATCACGATCAAGCCCACTTTGCTTCGGCGCGGAAAAAATACTGCTTTTGTCAGCGTCGATATCACGGCTGAATCCGGTGTGACGGCGCAATCCATCTTCGCATTCGGCAAAGCCAGGGACAGCGCTTTACACTTTGACGACATGCCAATGCCCGTCGCCTCAGCGCCTGAAGAGATAGAGTCATTCTTCGATCGCGACCGTCCGCGGCCCGGCTTCAC
>CAKZMN010000225.1 GCA_937128575.1 uncultured Alphaproteobacteria bacterium
GAAACAGTTCTAGCCAATCAACGCGCCCAAAACGAGAGCATACCCGCCAGCGCAGCTTTTGTACCTTCTTTATCTGATGGTGAGCGAATAGAATATGTACGCGGTGATACCGACAGACAAATCGCACCGGTTTTGTATATGGCGCACAAAGTCTGGGACACTGATTCTTTCGCCCAAAGCTCTTTAGATAATGCAAGCGGAAGTCTGTTAATCGACACCATCAACCTTGTACTAGGCACCAGCGGTGTTTTCTCCATGCGCGAAAATGCAGATATTCACCCTCTCGCACAACTAAGCGCGCTAGGAAAATCTATGATGGAGGCGACAGTAAGAAACCTCGCTGTTGGTGGTTTCATACAAGGAATTGGCGGAATAGTTGGAGGGGAGGGTGGAAAATCAATATCCGAAATTGGCGGCGCGATATGGAGTCTAGGAATATCAATGATCACCATGAGTGTTATTTTATATTACATCATTCCGTTTATGCCCTTCATTTACTTCATGTTCGCCGTCAGCGGCTGGGTAAAAGGTATATTCGAAGCCATCGTTGCCATGCCACTATGGGCCATGGCTCACATTCGCATTGACGGTGAGGGGATCCCTGGCAGAGACGCCTCTAATGGTTATTTCTTGTTGCTAGAGATATTTTTAAGACCAGTATTAATCGTCTTTGGCTTGCTCGCTAGCACAATTATATTTGCGTCTCTAATCCATGTTCTGAATGATATTTTTGATTTAGTGGTTAGTAATGTGGGCGGTTTTGACGTTGAAACAGAAGCGGCAACGGGCTTTAGTGAAGCTCAAGAATTTTTGCGCAGCCCAATAGATGAATTATTTTACACCGCAATGTACGTCATCATTACTTATATGATTGGTATGTCGTGCTTTAAGCTGATTGATTTAATACCAAACAATATTCTACGCTGGAGCGGCGTCAGCGTATCAACCTTCCAAGAGGGCGCAGGCGACCCCGCAGGGCAGTTAACCCAATCGGTCTATACCGGCGGTACATTAATGACCAGCAAAGCTCAAAATGGAATTTTGCCAGCCCTACTATAATAAAGAAGATTTAAAGAGATTAAGATTTACGAAGATGATCGAGCAAAACCTCGATGTCTCCACCGCCTCTTTGAATAACAGATGAAAAGTCAGAGCGATGCGTCAAAGCCATGCTCACACCTTCAACCATTATATCAATAACCTTATAACGGCCATCCTTATAACGAACGCGCCAATCAACTTTCACAGTTGGACTTCCGGAAGAAACAATCTTTGAAGAAACCATAGTGTCCGCTTTGCCTTCCCCGCGGGCGCCTGTTACTTCTAAATCCTGACCACCATATTCACTAAAACGTCTGGAATATACACTGATAACCATTTTTTCAAAAAGCTGAAGATACTCTTTTTTCTGGGCATCATTAGCCGTGCGCCAATATTTACCAATCGCGAAACGTGCAATAGTTTTCATGTCGAAACTATCGCGCAAAAGCTTTTTAAATTCAGCTGCGCGCTGCTTATCGCTCAAGCTTTCATTACCAAGAAAGTTAATGCCGCGTTCGGTCATGCTGCCAATAAAGTTTTTAGCGCCCGCCGCTGAGTCCTCAGAAACCTGATTCGCGAAAGAGTGCGCAGGCACTAAATCACTAAAACCTTGCATAGCATGAGAGCTATAAGAAAAGGCACTAACACCGCCAAAAATTAAAGCGCCAGAAAATATAATGCTCAAAACGTTTTTATGACGTGACATCTCACACTCCAGATAAATTTAGAAATAACTTAATCATCAAAATCAGGAATTTGAGGAGCGGCGCCACCTATAGAGTTCGCCTCATCTCTCACCAATGATTCACGGTTTTGATAATAAGTACTACGCGTTGCTGCAT
>CAKZMN010000226.1 GCA_937128575.1 uncultured Alphaproteobacteria bacterium
GCCCTGATATCAGACCTCGACCAAGTCGATGATGGTCAAGAATCCGTCACGCTTATGACCATTCACGCCGCCAAAGGGTTAGAGTTTCCATTGGTCTTTATGGTGGGGGTGGAAGAGGGGCTGTTTCCATCACAACGTACGATGGATGAAAACGGTATCAAGGGTTTGGAAGAGGAGCGCCGTTTGGCTTATGTTGGCATTACGCGCGCGCGAAAAAAGGCACATATTTCATTTGCCGCCAATCGCCGTATGTATGGCAGTTGGAACAGCGCGATACCATCGCGGTTTGTTGATGAATTGCCGAAGGAACAAATTGATGTGGAGTCCGATAGCGGCCTGTATCAGGCGGGACGTTCGCAGCATTGGGATTCAAGCGGGTTTAAACCGCGCACTGCGCCGCCCAAAAGACAAATTCACGATCGCAAGGTTAAGAGCGAAGACGGTACGGTGTTCGCGCGCAGTGATCGGGTTTTTCACGATAAATTCGGCTATGGCACCATTATTAATATTGATGGGCATAAGTTGGATATTGCGTTTGAGCATGGCGGTAAAAAACGCGTGATAGATAGCTTTGTAAAAAAGGCTTAGAACTCTATGCGTCCGGCCGCAGCGATGGGGCCATAGCCATTGATTTGGGCGACCACAACCAAGCCGTCAATATCATCGGTTTTGCCGATGTCGAATCGTTTCATGCCTTGGCGGCCATCCCATTTCCCCAATGATTCGAGCATATGAATGCTGTTGGTGGATTGCAGTTTTCGGTTCCGATTTTCTCCTTGCTGCACATTTTCATTATGATGTTTTTTGTAGCCAAAAACCCAGAGCGTGTAGTTACTGCGCGCGCCTAAGGTGGGCAGTCCCGCAACAATGGTTTGTTTGTTTTTGTGTGATAGAGAAATGGGTTTGATGGGGTTGTTATTGGCGCGCTCAATTGCGGCCTTTATTTTGCCGGAGCGATGTCCGGGAAATTCATCGTTGCCATTAATGATCATTTGCGGCGTGTAGTAGTTACGCGCATTTTTCACTTTTCTGTAGCCCGTTTGACGGTCGGTGCAGAATGGATGAGCGAGCGTATCTTTCCAGCCTAGGTAATCCCAATATGTAACGTGGCAGGATAGAGCGAAAATGCGCGGGTGCTGCGCCAATTGTCCTAAAATTTTATCGGCAGGTGGGCAGGAGCTACAGCCCTGAGAGGTATAAAGCTCCACCACGATTGGGGCTTTGCCGACGTTAATATCGGTTTGATCCGCGTTTTGTGCATAAATTTTATGTGCGGGCATAAATAAAAATATAAAAAACGATGTAATAAGAAGGTTTTTAATCATAAAATACGTACCAATAGGATTAGGGGCTGTTTTGTTCATTTATGCTATAGCTTCGATGATAATATATTCGGCAACCATACAAGAAAGATTACAAAAAAAACAATGACTATGATGGGCAAAAACAAAGTCGCCACGGTATTTGGCGGCACGGGATTTATCGGACGCCACGTTGTGCGTGAGCTTGCCGCGCGCGGCATTATTGTTAAGGTCGCAACGCGCGTTCCAGAGAGCGCCTATTTCTTGCGTCCCTGCGGCAGTGTTGGTCAGGTTGTGCCATTTGCCTGTGATTATAAAGATGATGAGAGCATTGCAGCGGCGGTTGCGGGTTCTGATTATGTTGTGAATTGTATCGGCATTTTGTACGAAAAAGGTAAACGCCGGAAGTTTGAAAAAATTCATGTTGATCTGCCTGCGCGCATTGCGGCGGCGTGTAAGGCATCTGGCGCTGAACGCTTTGTGCATCTTTCTGCCATGGCGTGCGAGCGCGGGACATCAAAGTATGCCAAGAGCAAAATAGAAGGCGAGAAAGCACTTTTCGAAATGTTTGAGGGTGCGAGCATCCTGCGCCCAAGTGTAGTTTTTGGTGAAGATGACGACTTTTTCAATATGTTTGCGAAGCTATCGCGCATTTCACCTGTTTTACCACTTATTGGCGGCGGCCATACAAAATTTCAGCCAGTTTTTGTTGGTGATGTTGCTGACGCGGTTATTGCATGTCTTGAGCGTTCAACAGTCGGTAGCGGTAACCCCCTTGGGAAAACTTACGAGCTTGGCGGACCTGATGTTGTTACATTCCGTGAAGTTTATGAAACATTATTTGAGTATACGCAGCGCCCGCGCGCACTTGTCTCGTTGCCGTTTTGGGTGGCAAAACTAGAAGCGCGCCTATTGCAGCTTATGCCCAAACCATTATTGACGGCGGATCAGGTTGAATCTCTTAAAACAGATAATGTTATGAGCGCCGGTGAATTAGGTTTGTCTGATTTGGGGATTACGCCGCAATCTATGCAGCTTATCTTGCCGCACTATTTGCCGGCCTATCGCGCGGGCGGGCGTTTTGGTGATAAGAAGCTTGCTTGAATCTAAACCGCCCTAAGTTTGCCTTGGGCGGTTCAACGTACTATATATCGAATGGAAATTATAAAAGGTTTGGTGGTCTGATGCGTATATTTGTTTATTTGGTTTCTGCTTTTGTATTGCTTTGCGCTTATGCGCCGGCGCATGCAAATTCGGGGAAAATAGCAGCGGTTGTTAATCAAGACGTGATTTCGATGTCTGATGTGGCGGATCGTGTGAAGCTCATTATGATGAGTTCTGGCCTGCCAAATAATCCAGAAATTCGCGGCAAGATCGCGCAGCAGGTGATTGGTAATTTGTTGGAAGAGCAGATTAAATTACAAGAAGCGCAGCGCTTAGAAATTGAAGTCACAGCAGAAGAGATTGCCGAGGGTTTTGCGACAATTGCGAAGCAAAACAATTTTGAAGCCGATCAATTTACCGAAATTTTAAAGCGCAGCGGTATTAATAAAAGCACAATGGAGCGTCAAATTAGATCTCAGCTGGCGTGGGGTAAGGTTGTGCAGTCAGAGGTTCGCTCCCAAGTGACGGTGTCGGACCGCGATGTT
>CAKZMN010000227.1 GCA_937128575.1 uncultured Alphaproteobacteria bacterium
ATTTATATAAAGGCTATTCCTACCGCGCGGTGTTCACGAAGGCTTAGTTGAGGCAAATATCTGGGCCATGGTCGACTGGATTATCAACAAAACTGTCTGGATATTTAATTCGCACAGGCATTGGGCTGCTTTTAACATCATACCACTCCCCTTGCTTCAGAGCCATTTGCTCAAGCCAAGCAAAAAAATCCATGCCGTTAATTTTTTGTTCCTTCATAAACTGTGCTTTATCTATTTTAAGATCCGCAAGCCACTTATGTTGCTCTAATAAGTTTTTTAATGCTATGGGAGCAACGCGGTCATGTAGTTTTCGATTATAAGTATCACCGCGTATTAAGACTTCTTCACTTAAATGCTCTACCAAACGTAAATATCCTTCGCCTTGATAACTATCGTGAGGACGTTTTTGCGCGCTTAAGGACGAAAATTCATCGTCTAGCTTAAGAAAAACACCAAGCTTTAGCTGGATCAGATCAATTAAGTGGATAGCTTTTTTATTATTGGACATATGAGAAAATACAAGAATTCACATAATACTGTCAAGTTGTGAACTAAACAGGTTATTAAACCAGCTTATGTGCCTTCAGTTTTTCAAAAACATGATTAGAAACATTAGCGGGGATGTCTTCTTTTCCGGTTACCCAATTATAGAGATTGGGGTCGTTTTCCTTAAGAATCTCATCATACAAATTGAGGTCTTCCTCGCTAAAGTCTGGAACGAATTTACGCGCGAAAGATCCCATAATGAAGTCCATTTCCTTCATCCCCCGATGTTCGGAGCGAAAGATAAGACGTTTACGTTTGTTTTCTGTTGTTTCATTTTCAGACATAGCCATTAAGATAGACACTTCGTTCAATTTGAAAAGCTTTTTTAATGTCGCGTCCGTTTGATTTAGACCCATTATTCCGCAGCCTCACCGCCCTACCCGGTGTTGGGCCCAAGAATGGCAAGCTGCTTGAGAAGCTTGTGGGTGGGCCAAAGGTTCTGGATTTACTGTGGCATTTGCCTGTTGATTTCATTGATCGTAAGTTTTCGCCCAAGATTAACGAAGCGCCCAATGGCCGCGTTGCCACAATGGAAGTGAGTGTTGATAAGCATTTTCCCAACGCCAGAAAATCGCAGCCCTACCGCGTAAAATGTAGCGATGAAACAGGCAGCATCACCCTAGTTTTCTTCCGCGCGCACAAAGACTGGATTGAAAAGCAATTACCGCTTAATCAAAAAATTATCATCAGTGGGAAAATTGAGTATTACCAAGGCAACGCCCAAATGACCCACCCCGATGCGATTGGCCCGCTAGAGGATCGCGCGACGATTGAAGCGCTAGAGCCTGTATACCCATTAACGCAAGGGGTAACGAACAAGGCCGTGCGCAAGGCTATGCACTCCGCCGTTGGATACATCACCAAGATGCCTGAATGGCTGGACGCGCCTTATAAAGCGCAGCAATCTTGGTCAGATTGGCATAGCGCGATGGATGATCTTCATGCCTTTCGCGACCCTTCTATATTATCGCCCGAACACCCTAGCCGGATGCGCCTTGCCTATGATGAATTGCTGGCCAATCAGCTGACGCTTGCGTTGGTGCGCCACCGCGCGCGTAAGGTTGGTGGGCGCGCTTATAAAACTGATGGGGCGCTTAGACAAAAAATCATAGAAGCCCTGCCCTTCACCCTTACAAATGCACAGCAAGAGGTTTTGACCGACATTGATAATGATATGGGCACCGATGTGCGTATGCTGCGCTTGCTTCAAGGGGATGTGGGGAGCGGTAAAACCGTTGTCGCCTGCATCGCGATGATGAGCGCAATTGAAAGCGGCGCGCAAGCCGCCCTGATGGCGCCGACAGAAATTCTAGCGCGCCAACATGCGCAGAGCCTTAAGCCATGGCTGGACGCGACTGGCGTGCGCAGCATTGTTATGACCGGACGTGACAAGGGTAAGGCGCGCGAGACGTTGCTACAACAAATACGAAGCGGCGGTGCCCAAGTTGTAATTGGTACGCACGCCATATTTCAAGACACGGTCGAATATCATGATCTGGGACTCGCCGTTATTGACGAGCAGCATCGCTTCGGCGTTCAGCAGCGCCTGCAGCTTTCTGGCAAAGGTAAAGGCACAGACGTTTTGGTTATGACCGCCACGCCTATTCCGCGCACCCTCGCCCTAACCGCCTATGGCGATATGGAGGTCAGCAAAATTGGTGAAAAGCCGCCGGGGCGGAAGCCCATTGATACGCGCCTGATCCCGATTGAAAAAATTGAGGATTGCCTGCAGAATCTGTCATTGGGTTACCTTGAGCATCTGTAGCAGGAGTAAGTCCAAATTGAGATTGCAAAGTAAAAGGTTTCATCTTAGATAATCTATCCATTACTAATTTAGGGACATCAAAGAACTCTTCCATTCCTCTAGCATTGTAGTTCATAAAATTGCCAGAAGAATCTCTACTAGAAGAAGTACCTTGTTGATGTCTTGTTAAAGCATCTTGTTTAGCTTTGTCCTTTACTTCTTTAGGCCATTCTTTCATTTCATCAATAGCTTTTATATCAGCTAAGTAAGCCTTATAATTAGCATTAATTAAAGCACCTTCAGAACCTTGTTTAGATACATTATGTATAAATTTAGTAGCTTCTCTAATGTCATCTCCAGCTTTAGAAAAACTAATATTATAGCGTTTATAAATTCGCTCTCTTATTTTTTGTTTTAATTTTTAATTGAATTGATTTATCCCCAATATCATCAAAAGGTGTATTAATAAACTCTACGTCACCTTCTTCTAATTTACATTCTTTATACGAGAGAGGTTGAACATTAGACCATTTATATTCCCATGAATTATTCGCACCATCACAAACATCAAAAAAACCATTTCCACAACTAGCGAACAAAACACCATTTATATAGTTTTGATTATATTCTTGACCTGTTTCTTCATTTTTGGCAGTCATTATTTTAGACTCAATGATCATGTCATAGGGATTATCTACCCAATTAGCTTGAGCACCGTCACGATAAATTTGCGCCTCATACTTTTTGCCAGACTCAAGGAAGGTTAA
>CAKZMN010000228.1 GCA_937128575.1 uncultured Alphaproteobacteria bacterium
GGAACCCACGGTCTGCCGAAGTTAAATCATCGCAAAATGATTTTTTACCACATCGCCCAGTTTTTGGGTAAGTACGTATAACCAAGAAAACACTTGATCTTTTAAGCGCCTAATGTGTATAAAGCACGACTTACACATAGTCTGGCTAGAATATCGGCTGCCTCGGCTGTGTAATGACACTCGAACTAATGGAGATAGAAATGCCGAAAATGAAAACGAAGTCTGGAGCCAAGAAGCGCTTCAGAGTTACATCATCTGGTAAAGTTAAGGCTGGTCAAGCCAAGATGCGCCACATGCAAATGAACAAGCCCAAATCAATGAAACGTAAAGCCAGAGGCACAACAACGCTTTCTGACGCTGATGCACGCATTGTTTTGCGCAACTTCCTTCCTTATGCACGCAAGGTAAAAAACAGCGTCGCTAAAGCTCTAACAAAGGGAGCAAAATAAATGGCACGAGTTAAAGGTGGTGCACGCGCCCACGCAAGACACAAAAAAGTTATCAAGCAAGCCAAAGGCTATTACGGTCGCCGGAAGAATTGTTTCCGCACCGCAGTTCAGGCTGTTGAGAAAGCCGGTCAATACGCATATCGTGACCGTCGCAACAAGAAACGTGATTTCCGTCGTCTATGGATTCAGCGTATCAATGCGGCTGCTCGTTTGCATGACCTAAAATACTCCACTCTTATGCATGGTTTGAAATTGGCTGGCCTAGAGCTAGACCGTAAGTCTCTATCCGAGATTGCCATCGCTGATGAAGCTGGTTTTGCCGCAATCGCAAAGCAAGCAAAAGAGTGTATTAAGCAGGCCGAGAAAAAAGCTGCTTAATTCTTTAGATACATAAATTCTTGAAAAAAGCAGTCCAGTTTCGGTCTGCTTTTTTTTATTCCCGAATATCTCAATATTTTTAATAGGAACAAGAATTATGAATTACGATCTAAACAATATATTTGCCCAGCAAGCCTCTAAACTTAAAACTGAACTATATGCGTTTAACGAAGCCGCTGAATTCAAGCGTCATGCTTTGGACTATTACCGCGATATTAAACGTCTGCTTAACAAGGCGCGTCCGAACTTGAGCATTAATATCTCTGATCTGCCCAGCGACAATGGATCTCAGTGGCGATTAAATATCAGCCAAACCCAAATCGAGGACAACAAAGTTGTTTTCAAAACAGGACAGGTAAAAGGACGGTCTGTTCGTGATGTGTTTGGGGCCGTTCTTGAAAAAATAGAAACCGCACAACCAAGACCGTCGCTACAAATGTTACCTCGCGCTGGATTACGTTTCGATTGATACCAGAGTTTTACAGACAAAACAGTCCGCCAAAATATAGAGCGGGCTGTTTTTTTTAAGGCGCACATGCTTGAATGGTGAAATGAAAAATAAGCTTATTGTTTTTGATTGGAACGGCACCATTTTATCAGATACACGCCCCTCGGTTGAGGCGGGTAATGTCTGTTTAGAGTTCTATGGCGCGAAAGCGATTTCGCTTCGGAAATATCGCGAGACGTTCAATTTCCCAATTTTGCATTTCTATAAGCTCAATGGCTTAAGCGTTGATCATGTGCTCGCCAAAAAAGACGAGGCCAATATTGTGTTTCAAGAGGCCTATGAGCACTTGGCGAAAAGTGCAAGAACCAGAAAAGGCGCGCGCAGCGCGTTGGATTGGATTGCGGATCAGGGCATGGGCTGCATTATTTTGTCCAATTACCGCACCGAAAAAATACGCGAACATACAAAGCGTTTAAAGCTGGATCGTTATTTCGATGATGTGCAGGCCTTTGGTTGTGGCGGCGGCTCTATCGTGGAGAGCACACATAAAAGCGAGCGTTTGACCAAATATATGGCGCAGCATAATTACAAACCACAAGACGTTGTGATCGTTGGCGACAGCGCGGAAGAGCCAGAAATAGCGCGCCATTTAGGCATCACATCAATCGGCATTACAGACGGCTACATCACGCGCGCACGCCTGCGAGATGCGTCGCCCGACCATATCATTCACCGCCTGAATGAAATTCCAGACTTGCTAATCAATAAATGGGGCATTAAAACCAAGCTATGACCGATATATCCGCATTAAAGACAGAACTAACCAGTGAAATTCAGGCCGCCAATGACCTTAAGGCGCTCGACGATGTGCGCGTGACTGTGCTTGGTAAAAAGGGGCGCATAACGGGCCTCATGAAAACTTTGGGGCAGATGTCCCCAGAGGAACGTAAAACAAAGGGGCAAGCGCTCAATGTTTTAAAAGATGAGATCGCCGAAACAATCCGCGCGCAAGAATCTGCGCTTAAGAAAAAAGAAATGGCCGCGCGCCTTGCGACGGAAACCATCGACATAACCCTGTCCCCGCGTCAGCAGCGCGTGGGCAAAATTCATCCCATATCCCCAACAATGGAAGAGCTGGTCACAATTTTTGGTGCTATGGGTTTTTCGGTTGCCGAAGGGCCAGACATTGAAGATGACTGGCATAACTTCACCGCGCTGAATTTTCCGCCGGGCCACCCTGCGCGTGAAATGCAGGACACATTTTTCTTGCCCGAAGACCCAGAGGAGCTGGAAGAATTCCGCAAGAAACTTCTGCGCACGCACACATCATCTGTTCAAATTCGTCATATGAAGGAAAATGAGCCGCCATTCAAAATTGTATGCTTTGGCCGCACATATCGTTCTGACTTTGACATGACTCACACACCAATGTTCCACCAAATGGAATGTTTGTATGTCGCAAAAGACGTGACCATGGCGCACTTAAAGGGCTGCCTAACGGACTTCGTTCGTGCATTCTTTGGTATTGATGACTTGCCTGTACAGTTTCGCCCATCTTTCTTCCCGTTCGTTGAACCGGGCGCGGAGGTTGATATCGGATATTACAAGCAAGGCGACGGCATTAAGCTCGGCAAAGCCAAAGATCCAGCAGATCAAAAATGGATGGAGATTTTAGGCTCCGGCATGGTGCACCCAACTGTTTTAGAAAATTGTGGCATTGACCCCAATGAATATCAGGGCTTCGCATTCGGCGCGGGTATTGAGCGCATGACAATGCTGAAATACGGCATTCCCGATTTACGCACCTTCTTCGAAAGCGACGTGCGCTGGCTAGAGCATTACGGTTTTGATCCATTGCAGCGTCCCAATAGCGCGACCAAGTAATGTCCCTTAAAATTCGCACCTTAGCCGCTGAAGACTTCCCCGCTTGGCTACCCCTTTGGGATGGCAATAACCAGGGCGTGCGTAAAGAAGACGTCACAGCAGAAACTTGGAGCCGGTTGATAGATGACGATTTTCCCGTTCATGGCTTTTGCGCAGAGCTGAAAGGCGAGATGGTAGGGCTTGTTCATTATGTTCTGCATCCAACAACGGGCAGTATCGAGCCGGTGTGCTATATGCAAGACGTGTTCGTTAACCCGGATTACCGCAGCAAGGGCATAGCAAGAGCGCTGGTATCCGAGCTTAGCAAAAAAGCATTCAAGGAAAATTGGGCGCGTATGTACTGGCTGGCTGAAGATGATAATCAAGCGGCGCAGGCTTTGTACAAAAACATAGGCGTGAAGCTGAATTTCACATTTCACGTTCTGCCTATATCCCCGAAAAGCTAGCGGCTTTTTCTTGCCGGGGCTTGAAGAGTCCGGCGGCTCTACCTATTCTCTATAAATAGAAAATAATTACAGAAAGATGCTCGCCATGAAAAAGACACCGCTGCATGCTGCTCATACTGCCCAAGGCGCAAAAAGGGGTGAATTCGCTGGATATGATATGCCGCTTTATTATGGCTTGGGTGTGATGAAAGAACATGAATGGGTGCGCGAAAATGCGGGCATGTTCGATGTATCCCACATGGGGCAAATAACAATTGAAGGCGAGGGCGTGGCAGAGTTCTTAGAAACCATCACCCCATCCGCGTTTCAGCCAAAAGCCATAGGCCGCGCGCAATATACCGTTTTGACCAATGAACAGGGCGGCATTATCGATGATTTGATTATCACGCGCTTAGATGAAAATAAGTTTTTCGCCGTGATTAATGCGGGGCGCAAGGACGTGGATATTGCGTGGCTTGAAAAACAGCTGCCCACATCTTTGACCATGACCAAACTCGATAGCTTTGCCTTAATCGCTCTGCAGGGGCCAAAGGCCGAAGCGGTGCTGGCGGATATGCTGCACTTTGAATTAGAAGATATGCCTTACATGACCATGTCTTCAGCTGAGCTGCCCAATGGCACTGAAATATTCATCAGCCGTTTGGGTTATACCGGTGAAGATGGTTTTGAAATATCTGTGCCTGATGAGCACGCTGAGAATTTGTGGAATGCACTAAACGATCAACCAGATGTGGAAGCCATAGGCCTAGCCGCGCGAGATTCGTTGCGCCTTGAAATGGGCTACGCGCTTTATGGCCATGACATCGATGAAACCACATCCCCCGTGGAGGCCGACATTGCATGGATCATCAGCAAGAAAACTTCAGGATATTTGGGGTATGACCGCATAAGTGATGAGCGCGCAAACGGCGCCAAGCGCAAGCGCGTGGGTATCAAGCTAACCGATAAGGGCGTTGCACGCGAAGGCGCGGAGATCAGAAACGAAGCAGATGAAGTGATCGGCGCGCTGACCAGTGGTGGTTTCGGGCCAAGCGCCAAGCTGTCGATTGGGCAGGGCTACGTCGCCACCGAATATGCAAATGCGGGCACGAAGCTGTTCGTGAATGTGCGGGGCCGTAACATCGCCGCCGAAGTTGCGCCTATGCCCTTCGTTCCTGCAAAAACCAAATCAATGAAGAAAAAAGCCGCCTGATATGCACCGCATTAGAGGCGCATCATGAACATAGACGAATACATAATTTTTGCGTTCATACCGCTCGCAATTTTTATTGTTCTGCTCGTTCATGAGCTTGGGCATTTCTGGGCGGCGCGTCTTTTTGGCTGGCCGGTTGAAGAAGTAACCATTGGCGCTGGAAGAGAAATTTGGTCGCGCAGAGATAAGAAAAACACCCTGTGGCGCATTAATATCTACCCCATAAAAGCCCATGTTCAAATTGGCGGTTTCGAGGATGAAACAAAGCCGCTTTGGCAGCGCTTTTTTACTGTGCTGGCCGGACCATTCGTAAATTTTGTTTTCCCATTTTTTGTGTTCTTGGCCTTCTTCCTGATTATTGGTTATCCATCCACGCCGCCTGTTTTAGTCGGTGTTGAAACCAATGACGTAGCGGAGCGGGCGGGGCTGCGGCCCGGAGATCACATTATTGCGGTCGATGGCATATCAACGCCGCGCTATAAGGATGTAAGGGCGCTGAGCTATGATCACATGCGCGATAGTGTCTATACAGTGCAGCGCGGTGAAGAGGCCTTTGATGTTACGGTGCGCCCATCTTATCTGGAATTCATAGATACAGATGGCATCGACCGCGGTTATCCGCGTCTTGGTGTGATCTGGCGGCACAAGGCGTTCAAGTTTAAAGCGGTGAACAGGATTAATGGCATTGTGGTTGATGATGACGAAGATGCAATACGAGCGGCGGATTACGTAATCGATATTGGCCCAGGAGCTGGTGTACATGGTGGTGAAATCATTGCCAAAGGTACGCCTGACGAAGTTAAGAACAATCCAAATTCGGTGACAGGGCAATTCCTGTCAGGCGTTCGTCAAATTGCTGTACCTAAACAACGTGTGCCAGCGACAGACCAATGGTTGTCTTTAAAAGGCGCTACAGGTAATAACTTACA
>CAKZMN010000229.1 GCA_937128575.1 uncultured Alphaproteobacteria bacterium
CATGACTAAGGAAACCTGACCGTACCAACCACCTATAGCTCCATGTACTAAAGGAACTTTATTCTTTGCTGCAAATTCTTCTAACAGAAATCTTGTTTTTATATTATCGACTGCGTCTATAATACAGTCTACATTCTTGGGTAAAAACTTATCGATATTATTTCTAGTAATAGTATTCTTAATACCAATAAAATCAACATTAGGATAGTCCTTGGCAATTTCTTGCGCTCTACCCTGCAGATATTTTCGACCGTCAGGTGTGTAATCATCTATAATAAATTCTGCGTTTACAAAATTTTGTGAAGCATAATTGAAAAGCTCGTGAAAAAGCAATTTGGAATTCTTTTGATCTTTAAATCCATTAGCCGTTTCAACATAAGCTATAAAATATCTATCGGGAGCGTGCTTGGGCATAGCTAAAGCAGCTAAAGAAACAGGCACATTATTCTGCAAAAACAAACCTGCAACATATGCATATTGATACAAGAACTGATCTTGCATGAAATGAAAATTAGAGAGATCCAGACTCTCAACCAACTCATCATCAATATCTAAAAACTTAAATTCATAAGCTTTGTTGTTCATAAAACAAACACCGAAGAAAAATAATTATATATCTAAAAACACATTGAGATTATCAAGCGCCTTTTCTTGAATTTTTTCAATCTCATCCTCAGACAGCACTCTTGAACCAGTTTCAACGCGCATAATAATGCGATGTTCATCATCTACATTCAGCTGTTCAACAGCGTAGCCAACTTCCGCCATAGCATCTTCTACACCAGAAGCCACACTGAACTCCTTATTAAGAACAACTTTATCCATAACAACTTGACCATGCTGATCAGACAGTACAACTCGCAATTTACCCATAATTATGCTCCCAATTTCGGTGTGCTTCACCGCGTTTGAAATAATCGCCCGCCTTGTAACCTGCGCCAGCAGCAGCAAGGAAAGACAAAACAGCAGCTCCCCCTAATAACACTTTCTCTAAGTCAACATTATTCATCGCATCATTAAAAACCGCGTTAAGCTTTTTATCGTCTTGTGAGGAATGGTTCGCGCTATCGCTAGAGCTGGTCTGATTAAAAACTTTAGATGTGGAATAAAGACCGCCAGCTGTCAAACCAAGCATAGCTAAGCCGCATAAAGCAGATGCCCCATAACGTTTAAACATGTAATGCGCGCGCGCCGTTTTATCTTTATTGTCATTAGAACTAGACATCATTCAAACCCTATTCTCGTCATTCATAAAATAATGAACGGAAAATAGAGCAAAAATAAAATTATGTCAATAAATTTTATTGGTACGAAAGGCTATTTTTTATAGCGCTAAGCCACCATCTTGCGATATTCCATGATCCGGCGCTCCATTTCTGGACGGAAATGACGGATTAGGCCCTGAATAGGCCAGGCCGCCGCGTCACCAAGGGCGCAAATTGTGTGCCCCTCAATTTCTTTGGTCACGTCCCAAAGCATATCAATTTCCTCGACCGTGGCATTACCCTGCACCATGCGCACCATAATGCGCCACAGCCAGCCAACACCCTCGCGGCACGGCGTACATTGGCCGCAACTTTCATGCTTGTAAAACGCCGACAGGCGCGCAATCGCATAAATAATGTCAGTCGATTTATCCATCACAATAACGCCCGCCGTACCAAGACCCGATCCGGCCTCGCGCAAGCTATCAAAATCCATCGGTAGAGATTCGCACATTTCCTTGGGCAAACACGGCGTGGATGAGCCGCCCGGAATAACCGCCAGCAAATTATCCCAACCACCACGAACGCCGCCGCAATGCTTTTCAATCAGCTCCCGCAGTGGGATGCCCATCTCTTCTTCAACATTGCAGGGCTGGTTCACATGACCGGAAATACAAAACAGCTTCGTGCCTGCATTTTTCTCGTTCAAACCTAGCCCAGAGAACCATCCCGCGCCGCGGCGAAGAATCGTCGGCACAACCGCAATCGTTTCAACATTATTCACCGTCGTTGGGCAGGAATAAAGCCCAGCCATAGCGGGAAATGGTGGTTTGTTACGAGGCTGTCCCTTTTTACCTTCTAGCGATTCAATAAGCGCGGTTTCCTCACCGCAAATATAGGCGCCCGCGCCGCGATGTAAAATCACATCAAAATCCCAACCCGATCCGGCGGCGTTCTTACCAAGAAGCCCCTTATCGTAGCATTCTTCAATAGCCTTAAGCAGCGCAGAGCCTTCATTAAAGAACTCCCCACGCACATAAATATAGGCCGCATGCGCGCCCATCGCAAAACCGGCAAGCAAGCAGCCTTCCAACAATTTATGCGGCTCATTGCGCAAAATATCGCGGTCCTTACACGTGCCCGGCTCCGACTCATCGGCGTTCACAACCAAATAATGCGGCTTGCCGCTATCCTTGGGCATGAAGCTCCATTTAAGTCCCGTCGGGAAACCCGCACCGCCGCGCCCACGAAGACCAGAGGCCTTCATCTCGTCAATGATCCACCCGCTGCCTTTTTTAACCAAAGACTTGGTTTTGTCCCAATCGCCGCGCTTTTGCGCGTCTTTTAATGAAAAGCTTTCCCAGCCATAAAGGTTCGTAAATATACGGTCTGCATCATTCAGCATTTACGCCACCCCTGCCTTTTTCGCTTTTTCTTCTAATGACGTCGGACCAGACAAAGCCATAGAAGCCTTGCGCCCCTTTTGCGATCCAACTTCCGGCTTCAAATCTTCCGCAAGCAAATCCAGAACTTCCTTCATCGTCTCGGGCGTCAAGTCTTCGTAATAATCATCATTAATTTGAACCATCGGCGCGTTCACGCCCGCCCCCAAACATTCGACTTCCATCAATGAAAATTTGCCGTCCTTGGTGGTCTGGTTCATGCCAATGCCTAAATGCTTCTCACACGTTTTAACAACCTCGTCCGAGCCATTCAGCCAGCACGGCGTGGTCGTGCAAACCTGCACCAAATGCTTACCCACCGGCGCCAAATTATACATGGAGTAAAATGTAGCAACCTCATACACCTTGATCTTGTGCATATCCAAAACATCCGCGATGTGATCCATTGCCGCGCGTGGGATCCAGCCACCAACGGGCGGCTCCGTCTTCGCGCCAACTTTCGCAACTTGGCGCTGCGCCAAATCCAAAAGCGGCATCACCGCAGATTGCTGGCGACCATTCGGGTAAAGCGCAATAATCTGCTCCACCTTCTTTTTATTCGCCGCCGTGAATTTAAAATCCGCGGGCTGATAATCAGCATCTAATTCAAATAACTTTTTCATTTAACGATCAATCTCTCCGAATACAACATCAAGCGAACCAATAATCGAAACAGCATCCGCCAATTGATGCCCCTTGGTCATGAAATCAAACGCGGCCAAATGGGCAAAGCCCGGGGCGCGAATGTGACAGCGATATGGACGGTTGCCCCCTTGCGAAACAAGGAACACCGCAAACTCACCCTTTGGCGCCTCAACGGCTGTATAGGTCTCCCCCGCGGGCACGTGATAACCTTCGCTATATAATTTAAAGTGATGGATCATCGCCTCCATAGAGGACTTCATCTCGGCTCTGGGCGGCGGCGATATCTTGCGATCATTAACCTTCACTGGCCCATCAGTTTGCTCCAGCTTCTTAAGCGCCTGCTTCATAATCTTGAGCGATTCATCCATTTCCGCCATGCGCACCAAATAACGCGCGTAGCAATCACCGGTTTTACCAACCGGAATATCAAAATCAAATTCTTCGTAAGAATCATAAGGCTGGCTCTTGCGCAAATCCCACGTGACGCCAGACCCGCGCAGCATTGGCCCAGAAAAGCCCCAATCAAGGGCGTCTTCACGGCTAACGCTACCGATATCCACAGTGCGCTGCTTGAAAATACGGTTATTCGTCAAAAGCGTGCTGAGATCAGTTAGGAATTTTGGAAGCTCCTCACACCACTCATACATATCATCGGCAAGGCCGGCGGGCATATCCTGATGAACGCCGCCGGGGCGGAAATAATTTGCATGAAGACGCGCGCCGCAAATGCGCTCATAAAACTCCATGCCCTTCTCGCGCTCCTCAAAGCCCCAAAGCGCAGGCGTCAGCGCGCCAACATCTAGCGCGAAAGTCGTAATATTCAAAATATGGTTTAGAACGCGGCCCAGCTCACAAAACAAAACACGGATATATTGCCCGCGCTTGGGCACCGTAATACCCAAAAGCTTTTCCGTCGCCAGCGCAAAGGCATGTTCCTGATTCATCGGGCATACATAATCCAAGCGATCAAAATACGGCACGGCCTGTACATAGGTTTTGTGCTCAATCAATTTCTCAGTGCCGCGGTGAAGCAAGCCAATATGTGGATCGGCGCGCTCAACAATTTCGCCCTCCATTTCCAAAACCAAACGAAGAACGCCGTGCGCCGCGGGATGCTGCGGCCCGAAATTCATCGTATAAGGCTTGATCTGAGTTTCCTCAGAAATCACCACCTGATCTTGCGTCTCTGCCAATGCCATCTACGCGCCCTCGCCTATATTTTTCTTTGCTGGCTCATAGCCATGCTCAGGCTGCATTGCCTTTTCATCTCCGGGAAGCTGCACATCAACCATCGCCTCCCACGGAGAGGTGTAATCAAAATGCCTAAAGTCCTGCGTCAATTTAACGGGCTCATACACAACGCGCTTTTGCTCCTCGTCATAACGAAGCTCAACATAGCCCGTCAGCGGGAAATCCTTACGCTGTGGATGCCCCTCAAAACCATAATCGGTCAAGATGCGGCGCAGGTCAGGATGGCCATCAAACATAACGCCATACATGTCCCAAATTTCACGCTCGAACCATCCGGCGGATTTAAAAACATTAATCGCCGTCGGTACCAAATCAGTTTCCGATGCA
>CAKZMN010000230.1 GCA_937128575.1 uncultured Alphaproteobacteria bacterium
AGCAGAGATTGACCCCAGCGTTGATCTAGTGATTGTGGATGTCCCTGTCGCCGCCCAATCAAAGTCCTACCCGCAAGCCATCCGGGAAATCGCGGATCAATGCCAACACCTCCTGATTCTGGTCCCTGTCAACAACGACTGGGATATCGAGTCTTGGCAGCTTCAAGCCAAGCATCGTGTCCTCCGGAAGCCGCCAAGCCCTTCCGAACTGCTTGACGCGATGCGGGGACGCTGATCGGGGCTAGGAAGAAGGAGGAGCCGCTCGCCCCGATCATCGTCAAGAAGGTGACCGTCGTCGAGGCGGGGCATCACGGCGGCGCCTGGAAAGTGGCCTATGCCGATTTCGTAACCGCGATGATGGCATTCTTCCTGCTTCTATGGCTGCTCAACGTAACCACGGACGAAGAAAAAAATGCGATCTCTAATTACTTCGACCCCACACATCCACAAGTATCCGATTCCTTAAGCGGCGCGGGCGGCGTTATGGGCGGCCTCAGCATGACCCCCGAAGGCTCCATGGCCACCAACGTACAAAACATCGTGAACGAAAACCCGGATGCGGCGCCAAATGCCCGCAAGAAAAATGAAAAATCTTCCCCCAAGGAAAAGGCAAAAGAAAAAGCCAAAGAAATACTGAGGAAGAAAGAAGACGAAAAATTCAAAAAGGCTGAAGACGCCATCAAGCAAGCCATACAAGAAAGCCCTGAATTGGCGGAGCTCGCAAAGAACTTAATGGTCGACATGACGCCAGAGGGCCTCCGCATTCAAATCGTTGACCAAGAGGGCAAGCCCATGTTCGCCAGCGGCAGCGCGCGCATGTACGAAAAAACAAAAACCCTCATGACCAAAATCGCAACCATTGTAAAAAGCACCCCCAATGACATATCCGTGCGCGGACACACCGACAGCGTCCCCTACGGCGCGGGCGCAGATTACACCAACTGGGAACTATCAAGCGACCGCGCCAATGCCAGTCGCCGTGTAATCCTAGATGCAGGCATCCCAATGGAGCGCGTGAATAACGTCGTCGGTAAGGCCGACACAGATCATTTACTCCCCGATGATCCCAACAACGCACAGAACAGACGAATTTCGATCATCTTGCTCAAGGAAGAGCTAACCAACCCCGACTTCGATGCCAAGGCAAATAGCCTGGCCGAAGATGAAGGCTTCTATGATGATTTAGAAGAAGAGTATGAGGATTCAGACGAAGACATCCCCGAAATGCCCCCCATCGGCACCTTCCGCAAAACCCCCGGCAGCGTTGAATTCCCTTAAGGTTACAAGACGAATCTAGAATTTAATTATGACGACAAAACCAACCTTGGTTGACCCAATCAACGATAGGCATCTGGCGCGCTTCTTCTCTTTGAACAAGCTCACGATTTTCAGCAGCGCCCTCAGTTTCAATCTGATCCTTACGAATATGATAAAGGTATTCTTCCTCACCCAAAAAGGCTGCATCATTCATTTTAGCGGGAGCCTCTGGAATGGGCGTCACGAATTGGCGTCCACCGCTTTGCGCGCTAAACAGCTCATCAAACGCTTCTGTATCGAATAAATCTTTAATGCTCATAATGCCCTCCCTCGCAGGGATGATACGTTATGGCAAAAAATTAATCAAACTTATTGCTCTTGGGGAATCCATTGGGCGGCAGGCGTCCGGCTTGGGCGCGTTTACCCAGCCACGGCGCAACATCATCAACGATAGTCTCGCCAGAGCCATATTTATAAGACAGCCCCTCTTCCCATTTAAAGGTCTTGGCATCGGACAGACCGCCATCTTTAAACTTCTGCAAGATAACGCCTTTACCGCGCCCCATCTCCGGCAGCTCCGCAATCGGGAAAACCAGCATCTTGCGGTTCTTGCCCATGGTCGCAATATGATCATCATCCGCGCCAACAAAACGGCACAGCTTGGCCTCAACCTTGCCAGAGACATTCAAAACCTGCTTACCATTCTTGGTCTGCGCCAACAAATCATCAGATTTGGCAATAAAACCATGCCCAGACGTCGCCGCAACCAGTATTTTCTGCTCTGCCTTGTGTAAAACAAGGTCAATTACATCAGAATCGTTGGGCAAATCAATCATTAGGCGCAATGGCTCACCAAAACCACGCCCAGATGGCAATTTATCGCCCCCAAGCGTGTAAAAACGTCCATTCGTTGCAAAAACAAGGATCTTATCGGTGGTTTGCAGCTCTAAAACAAAGCTTCCGCGGTCACCATCCTTATATTTAAAGTCTTTCGGGTCGTGCCCGTGCCCCTTCATGGCCTTGATCCAGCCCATCTTGGAACAAATCACGGTAATCGGCTCTTTCTCAATCATCGCCTCGTCTAGATCAATCGTAATCGGCGCGGGCGGCGTGCCAATCACTGTGCGGCGCGCGCCAAGCGGCGTGTCGGGCCCGAACAGTTTCTTGATATGCGCAATCTGCTTCTTAATACGTGTCCACTGGCGCCCAGATGACCCAATCAGCTTCTCTAGCTCATCACGCTCCGCACTAAGCTTATCGTGCTCTCCACGGATTTCCATCTCTTCCAATTTGTGCAAGCGGCGCAAACGAAGGTTCAAAACAGCTTCAACCTGCACTTCAGATAATTTAAACGTCTCTGCCAATTTAATCTTCGGCTCGTCCTCAAAACGGATAATGCGGATCACTTCATCAATATTCAGATAAACAATCAAATACCCATCAAGCACTTCTAATCTATGCAGCACCTTCTCAAGGCGGAACTGCGAACGACGCACAAGAACCTCTTTTTGATGGTTCAACCACGCCTGCAAAACTTCCTTTATATTCATAACCTTAGGCACAAGCCCGCCATCAAGGACATTCATATTGAGGCTAAAACGCGACTCTAAATCGCTATTGCGGAAGAGCGCTTCCATCAATAACTCCGCCTCCACATTGCGGTTTTTCGGCACAAGCACAAGGCGAATATCTTCCGCGCTCTCGTCGCGCACATCATCCAACATAGGCAGCTTTTTGGAGGTAATAAGCTCGGCAATTTTCTCAATCAGCTTCGATTTCTGCACCTGATAAGGAATTTCAGTCACAATAATCTGATACTGCCCCTGCTTCAGCTCTTCCTTCTCCCACTTCGCACGGGTACGGAAAGATCCGCGTCCGGTTTCATAGGCCTTCAAAACATCGGCGCTATCGTCAACCAAAGTCCCGCCTGTCGGGAAGTCCGGCCCCTTAACAATGCCCACAATATCTTGGATGGTGGCATCCTTATTATCCAGCATCATCTCCATTGCTTCACAAAGCTCAGCCGCGTTATGCGGCGGGATAGACGTCGCCATACCAACCGCAATACCGCTAGAGCCATTGGCCAGCAAATTCGGGAAACCGCCCGGTAGAACCACCGGCTCCATCTCTGATCCATCATAGGTCGGGCGGAAATCAACGGCGTTTTCTTCAATGCCATCCAGCAGCATAATAGCAACAGCCGTCAGGCGCGCCTCGGTATATCTCATCGCCGCGGCGTTATCACCGTCAATATTACCAAAATTTCCCTGCCCATCGACAAGCGGATAGCGCTGCGCAAAGTCCTGCGCCAAACGCACCATCGCGTCATAAACGGCCGTATCGCCATGCGGCTGTAACTTACCAATCACATCACCCACCACGCGGGCAGATTTCTTCGGCTGTAAATTCGGATTTAATTTAAGCTGATACATCGCATACATCAGGCGGCGATGAACCGGCTTCAAACCATCGCGCACATCCGGCAGCGAACGGCTCATGATGGTGGACAAGGCATAAGAGAGATAGCGCTCAGATAAAATCTCGCTGAACTTCTGATCTACAATCTGGTGTTCCGGCTCGGCGGCCGTGGCATCTTTCGACATATTGCTACTTCTATCTCTTTAAAATATCTATTCCGCCGCATCCAACGTGGACACGTTATCATCAACTGTTTTGGCAAAACGCGCCTCAAAACGCAAGCGCGCTTCAGGAACGCCCTTCGTATGATGTGCATAAACCCAATGTTCTAAAAAATATCCGGTCATTTTAAGGCCCGTAATAACATCCTCATCACCCGCCATATGCCCGCCCGGTTTTAAAAACTCCGGCAGCGCTAATAAACGCGCTTTATATATCTCGCCCGCGGCCTCACTCACCGCGCGCCCTGTCTTTGGGCTAACATAGGCCAGCGATTGATCATCACCGCCCGCCGCGCAATGCGATAAATCAAGCGCAAAGCCCAACTCCTTAAGCAGTGCAATTTCCCACATCACATAGGCCGCCGCCCACACTTCACTCTGCAAAGCATCAAACAGCGCATTAAGCCCATGAAACAATCCCGCATGCCCCTCGCGTTCAGGCAGCGCAGAATCACACAGCGCACAGGCCGACTGCAAAGCCGCCAGCTTCAGCGCATCTTGCATAAAATGCGCCGCCGGAGAACGATCAAGCTCTAGACTGAGCGAGCCCAAATCATCCGACACCCGCGCGCGCCAATTCGCATCGACTAAATTCCCAATCTCAAGCGTACCGCGCATCTTCGTGCCCTGCGCCCCGCGCACATAACCCGCATGTCGTCCCTGCTCCGCGGTTAAGAGCGAAGCAATCGCTCCATTCTCACCATGACGGCGCACAGCCAACACTATTGCTTGATCTTGCCACTGTTCCATGTGTATTACATTAGGCGTGAAAGCCCCATAAGGCCAGACCCACAAGCGATAAAGAACAAGATGACCACAATATCTATCAAAGAGCTGGAACAACTATGTATAGACGGCCTGATCAAGGCGGGCTTGCGCGATAAAGATGCGCGCATAACGGTGGATCACCTGCTTGAAAATGAAATGTCCGGCAAAGCGTCCCACGGCATGGTGCGCGTGGTAGAGGCCGCAAAAGCCATCAAAAAACACGGCGCGCCAAGCGCAGATCCAGAAATTGAAATTGATAATGGCAATATGGTCACCATAAACGCCAACCGCCAAATCGGCGTGGTCGCGGGCATGGCCGCCACAAATACGGCCATTGAACGCGCGAAGCAGCACGGCCTCGCCCTCATCGGTGCGCGCGACTATATCGCCACCTCCGGCAGTATGGCCTATTACCTGCGCCGCATCGCGGATGCAGGCATCATTGCGATTATGGGCTGTAATTCGGTGGCTCTCGTCGCGCCGCCCGGCGGAACGCAGCGCCGCATCGGCACAAACCCCATCGGCATCGCCATCCCCGGCGAGAGCGTGCAGCTCATTGGCGATCTAGGCACCGCCGCCATGGCCTATGGCAAAATGATGGTCGCCAAGGATAAGGGCGAGGAACTGCCCGAGGGCAAAATGATCGATAAAGACGGCAACCCATCAACCAACCCCAAAGACGCCTATGAAGGCGCCATTTTACCGCTAGAGGGGCATAAGGGCTTTGCCTTGGGACTAATGATAGAACTACTCGCCGGCCCCCTAATTGGCGCGCATGCCAGCAAAGATGAATTATACGATAATGACGGCCTATTTATAATTACAATTGATCCGTCAAAAATGGGCCACGAAAACTACGCTTTGGCTATCACAAACACTTTAAAGCGGGTCAAAGACACGCTGCCCATGCCGGGTCATGAAGCCGTATCGCTCCCCGGAGAGCGATCAGAACGCGCATTAAAACAAGCAAAAATGGCCGGCGAGATTGACGTTGCCGATAAAACACTAAATGATTTACAGGCTCTGCTAAACGAAAGAGAATAACCGCCATGACAAACACAAACATAAAAGTCGGAATAGCCGGCATGGGCGCCATTGGCCGCGCCGTTGCTCGGGGTTTAACTGAAGGCATTGACGGATATACTTTGCATGCGGCGAGCGATATAAACCCGCTCAACGAATTTGATATCCCTTATTTAAGCTTCGAAGCGCTCTGTCAGGAATGCGACCTAATTATAGAAGCGCTTCCCCCTGCGATTGTGCCACAGCTTATGCCGCATGTTTTTGAAAATGAAAAAGACGTTATATTAATCAGCAGCAGCGCCCTTTTACTCGCACCTGAAATTTTGACGCATCCAAAATGCAAAATGAGCCGCATAATCGTCCCAACTGGCGCCTTAAGCGGACTTGATGGTGTGTCAGCACTTGCGCAAATGGGCATCAAAAGCGCCTCCATTGCAACAACCAAAAAACCAATGGGCTATAGCGGCGCGCCCTATATTCTCGAAAACCAAATCGATCTCGGCAAGATAAAAACGAAGGAACGCATATTTAAAGGCAACGCCCTAGAGGCCGCAAAAGCCTTTCCTGCCAACATTAACGTGGCCGCCACACTCAGCCTTGCCGGAATTGGCCCAGAAAACACACAAGTTGAAATATGGGCAGACCCTGAAATCGGCGGCAACACCCATGAAACGAAGGTATATGGCGAATTCAGCACAATAACCTCAAAGGTTGAAAACACACCAGATCCCGCAAACCCCAAAAGCTCAATGCTCGCGGCGCAGAGCATTATATCAGTACTCAAGAAAATGAGCGCGCCCTTGGTGGTGCTGTAATGCCGCCAATCCCGCTCAAACCCTTCTACATGATCCGCCACGGACAAACCGAGGCCAACGCCGCGCGCATCATGGCCGGCAGTATCGACTCCCCCCTAACGCCCCGCGGCATAGAACAGGCCAAAGACGCACAAAAGGTGGTCGCAAAGCTGGATACAAAGCCCGCCGCCATATTCCACAGCCAATTATCAAGAGCGCGCGACACCGCCGCGATCATAAATAAAGCCGTAAATGTTGAAATGTTCGAAGATGCGAACCTTGCCGAAATTCATGCAGGGGTCCTTGAAGGCGCACCCTACGATCAATGCGAAGAGCTGTTTAATAGCTGGCCAAGCGTCAAAGGCGGCGAAGATCCAAAAGACTTCTTTAAACGGATCACACTAGGAAAATCAAAGGCTATAGAGCGGTTCAATGATCCGGTTTTGATCGTCTGCCATGGCGGCGTCATGCGCGCCTTCGGTGAAATCCACAGCGTTGAGACGCCAGGGCGATTTGAAAACGCACATCTATATGAATTCACACCCAACCCTGAAAACACAATTTTCCCATGGCATGTATTTGATTATCGATTATGTGAGAAATCTGACAAATTGATCAAACAACGATCAGATATTTACGAATCAGATTTTGCATCCGCGATAGCGCGATAAACTTTGATCGCCTGAATAGTTTCCGGCACATCATGCACGCGGAAGAAATTCACCCCCTGCGACAATCCCCAAAGCACCGAAGACAATGAACCGGCAAGACGCTGTTCTGGCGGCTCATCATTAGAAACCTTGGCAATAAAGCTTTTTCGTGATGAACCAAGCAATATAGGGCACTCTAAATCAGAAAACTTCGTTATATTTCTGAGGATTAGC